>JBOHZI010000264.1:0-3606 GCA_050738295.1 Gammaproteobacteria bacterium | reverse complement strand
CCCTCGGTCTGCAGCGCCCGGTCATCAAGCAGCAAATGATGATTGACAATCACTACGTCAGCCTCCCGGGCCCGTTGCCGCGCCTTGTACACATGGCAATTGGCGTATTCCGGGCAGCTGCTGCCCAGGCACCCGTGACGGTCGGTGGTGAGACGATGTTTCAGTCCGTTGCGCTCGCCTACTTCCGGCAATTCCGCCAGATCGCCGGTTGTGGTCGTTTGGTCCCACAATCTGATCGCTTCGAGGTCGAATCGTGCATCTTCCAGCAATTCCGGCTGCAACTGGTTCAAGCGTTCCCGGCACAGGTAATTGGTACGCCCCTTGAGCACCGTCACGTCCAGTGGTCGCCCCAGCGCCCGCGTCACCACCGGTAGATCATGGCCATAGAGCTGATCCTGCAGGGCACGGGTGGCGGTGGCGATCACGGCGCGGCGCCCGGCCAGCAAAATCGGCACCAGGTAGGCAAAGGTCTTGCCGGTGCCCGTGCCCGCCTCGGCAACCAGGTTGGTGCCGGCCTCGATGGACTCCGCGACGCCGGCCGCAAAAGCGAGTTGAGTCTCCCGCGGCTCGAACCCGGGCACCTGGCGCTTGAACACACCATCGGCTCCCAGACTCGATTTGACCTGATCGGGCAGTTTCATGGCCACCGATAATACTGCAAGGGTATAATTATCGGGTTAACCACTCATCGTGACGCCAGAATAACCTCTGATTTATTCACAGGTTGCATAGGGTGACGCATATACACGCCGCTCGGTAGACGCGCTAACGTTTATCAGGCAGGCTCGCAGGAACCACTATCCACCTTTCGACTCTGAAACACTGGGCATCATTTTCAGGGATCATTCAACTTGCAGCAGGAACCGGTAACTATGACGACAACGAATCGTGCACTTTCTGACTGGGTAGATGAAGTCGCCCGCTTGACCCAACCCGAACGCATCCAGTGGTGCAATGGCAGCGACGAGGAATATCAAGCCCTGATCAAGGACATGCTCGCTGACGGCACCCTGATGGAGCTCAATCAAAAAACCTATCCCGGCTGCTATCTGCACCGTTCCGACCCTTCCGACGTGGCCCGTGTCGAACATCTCACCTTCATCTGCTCGCGCGAGCGCGAAGACGCCGGCCCGAACAATCACTGGATGGACCCGAAAGAAGCCCACGCCAAACTCGACGGCTTGTTCGAGGGCGCCATGCGCGGGCGCACGATGTACGTGCTACCCTACTGCATGGGCCCGATCAGTTCCCCACATGCGCGGCTCGGCGTGGAAATTACCGACAGCGCCTATGTGGCTGCGAACATGAAGATCATGACCCGCATGGGCACATCGGCACTCAAGCGCATCGAGGCCGACGAGCCCTTTGTCCGCGCCCTGCATTCGACCGGCGATCTCTCGCCTGATCGGCGTTTCATTATGCACTTCCCCGAAGAGCGCACGATCAAGAGCATCGGCTCGGGCTACGGCGGCAACGCGCTGCTCGGCAAGAAGTGCCACGCCCTACGTATCGCGAGCTGGCAAGCCCGCGACGAAGGCTGGCTCGCCGAACACATGCTGATCGTCGGGATTCAGAATCCGCAGGGCGAAACCCGCTATGTCGCGGCCGCATTCCCGTCTGCCTGTGGCAAGACGAATCTTGCCATGCTGATCCCGCCCGAATCCATGAAGGGCTGGAAAATCTGGACCGTGGGCGACGACATCGCCTGGCTGCACGTGGGCGAAGACGGTCAACTGTGGGCGATCAATCCCGAAGCCGGCTATTTCGGTGTGGTTCCGGGTACCAACGAAAAAACCAACAAAAATGCCTACGACACGATCCGCAAGAACACCATCTTCACCAATGTGGGAGTAACCGCAGACAACGAACCGTGGTGGGAAGGCAAGAAGGACGGCACGCCGGTAACCGACTGGCAGGGCCGACCCTACAATGCCGATCAAGGCCCGGCCGCACATCCCAATTCACGTTTCACCGTTTCGGCCAAGCAGAATCCGAGTTACTCGGACAAGGCCGAGGATCCCGAGGGCGTACCGATTTCCGCTATTCTGTTCGGTGGACGCCGCGCAAGCCTGGCGCCGCTGATCTACGAAGCCAAAAGCTGGGACCACGGTGTGCTGGTCGGGGCCGGCATGGCCTCGGAGAAGACCGCAGCGGCAGCCGGTACCGTCGGCGAAGTGCGTCGCGACCCGATGGCCATGAAGCCCTTCTGCGGCTACAACTTCGCCGATTACTGGAGCTACTGGATGACGGTCGGCGACCGCGCCAAAAAAGCGCCACATATCTTCCACGTCAACTGGTTTCGCAAGGGGGACGACGGCAAGTTCCTGTGGCCCGGCTTCGGCGAAAACCTGCGCGTCATCCGCTGGGCGCTAGAGCGCTGTGCGGGCCGCGGCAAAGCGGTGGAAACGCCCATCGGTTTCATCCCCAAAACTGATGAGTTGCACGGCGAAGATCTCGGTTTGCCTGCCGAAACCCTGTCCGAGCTGCTAAGCATCGATCGCGAAGAATGGCGCCAGGAATATGCCGCCATCGCGGAATACTTTGAGCAATACGGCAAACGCCTGCCCGAACGCATCAAGACCGAACACCAGCGCATCAGCGACGCGCTGGACGAGTAAAGTTCCGGCATGCCGATACAACAATCTGGGGAGCAACCATCGAATCCAGGTGATGAATGATTCTCGCCGGCAAGCATATGCACGGTCATTGTATGGCTACAGCCCTGATGCTCTGCTTTACCGCTATCGCGTCAGGCCACGCGATCGCCGGCACCACATACGCACCAAATAGCTCGTCTTCGCAGCGAGAAGAAATAGCACGTACCGTAGTACGAATTGCTCAACGATACCACTATCCCGAGGAAGCACTCAATAAAAACTTTTCGCAACGAATGTTACTGGAGTACATTGACACCCTTGACCCACAGCATTCTTACTTTACGCGCAAAGACATCGCTGAAGTACATAAAAATTTTGATGATGCGCTTTCCGCTGATCTTGTAACCGGAAAATTAAATCCCGCATACTCGATTTATGCACTTTATAACACTCGCGTTCAACAACGCATCGCTTACTCGCTCAATCAACTTTCTGAAAAACCCAATTTCGATGGCAAGGACAGCTACCTCTACAAACGCAGCCATGCTCCGTTTCCAACGGACCGAAAAGCTCTTGACGCATTATGGGCAAAGCAGGTTAAAAATGATGCCCTTGCAATCATGCTCACGGGAAGAACCTGGGATGCTGCCGCCAGTACCTTAAAAAGGCGGTACAACCTCTTGCTTTCAAAAACGGCCCACACCAGCAAAAGCAAAACTTTAACCCTCTACCTGAATGCGTACATGCAGACACTGGACCCCCATAGTGCTTATCTCTCCAACCTCGGGGCAGAACGATTCGAGAGTCAGATAAGCTTGCGCTTCGGAGGCATCGGAGCTCGGTTAGGCTCTCGTAACGGCTACATAACACTTGAGCATATTTTACCGGGTGGGGCAGTTGACGAAACTCATCTACTGAAGCCTGGCGATCGCATCATAGGTATCGGCCAGGGCGAGACAGGAAAGATCATGAACGTTATCGGCTCGAATCCGGATGCCGTATCTAAATT
>JBOHZI010000263.1:0-3629 GCA_050738295.1 Gammaproteobacteria bacterium | reverse complement strand
CTTTTATCTTGCCAGCATCGTCAGCTACTACGAGTTCTACCTGATCCATCATTTCGGCGTGTCGGCGCACAACGCGGCCTATCTCTTGGGTGTGTTCCTGTTTGCGGTTGCAGCCGGCACCCTGATCGGGGGACCGATCGGGGATCGCATCGGCCGCAAGCGGGTGATCTGGTTTTCGATTCTTGGTATTGCACCGTTCACGCTGTTGTTGCCGCACGTGGATCTGGCCTGGACCGTCGGACTTAGCGTGGTGATCGGCGTGATACTGGCGTCGGCGTTCCCGGCGATCATTGTTTATGCGCAGGACATGATGTCGCACCGCATCGGCATGGTATCCGGCATGTTCTACGGGCTCTCGTTCGGCTTGGGGGGCATCGGCGCTGCGGTACTGGGTGTAGTGGCGGATCATTTCGGTATCGTGTTCGTGTACCAGGTGTGCGCGTTCCTGCCGCTATTGGGATTGCTGGCAGTGTTCCTGCCGGATGTGCGCCCGCCGGGATATGCGCCACCTGTCGTCAAGCAGAGTGCCTGACGCCTTGGACTCGATATTCAGTGCAATCGCGAGGCCAGCGCTGGACTCAGGCTGGCGAGGAACGCATCGACCCGGGTCGTGTATGTAGAAGGTAGCCCGAGTTCCACGTTGATTTGTCTGTGACGCAGCGCTTCCGGCAGCACCTGCACGTGGGCACCGAATTGCGCTGCCTTGTCCGCGAACCTCTGGGCTTGCGTACAGGAGTTCCGTCGCAGCGAGGAACATACCGCGAGAAACGGCGCGATCTTTGAGCGGAGTTGCGACGTGGGCGATGCCGCGGTCCATGTCGATGGGTCCTGCCCGAAGGCCTGGTCGTACAGACGAAGATGCCGCGAGTGCATGATGGCGGCGATGTTGTAGGCTGCGCTATCCAGCGCAACCGTGCCGAGCCACGGGATTGCGCCCTGCGAAGTCGCGAGTGCGGGCTTGGCGCTGATCAGGGAAACCAGGTGCGCACCGGCAGAATGGCCCATTAATACAAATTTGTGTGGGTCGCCGCCCCATTGCGCTGCGTCGCGCTGCGCTACCGTCAGTGCCAACGCGACGTCGCGTGCCTGTTGCACAGGGTTGACCTTGGGCAGCAGGGGATAGTTCACGGACACAAAGACGATGCCGTGTGGCAACCAGTGCGCGACCTTGTTATGCACTACGCCGCTCGCCGCCTTGTCGCCGCGTCGCCAGCCGCCGCCGTGCACCATGAAGATCACCGGCGCCTTGTGCGCACCGGACGGCACATACACGTCGAAAGTTTCCAATGTGGCGGTGCCGTAATGCACGTCGCGGATTACGCGCGCACCCGCTGGCAAGGTGATTGAACTGATGCTGTGATCGCCGGCTGTCTGGGGACGCGCCCGGCCGTGGAGTCGCGTTAATTCTTGCGCGTGGCAAGTCCCTGCAACGACGAGTGCAGCCAATAACAGGAGTGCGGGCCATTGTCTGCTAAAGGTGCAGCGTAGAGTTATCCCGGAATTTTGCACGTCCAATGCAGGTTTCACTAAGAAAGAGGAGTTGAATCATATATCAATACATATGAAAATCAGGTTCAAGCCTTGCGTCTTGCTATTCAGCGTGGAGCAAAAAGGCAAGGCTTGATCCTGCAGGCGCGCAGGTGTGAGCCGTAGGCGCTTGTCTTCATACCAGACTCAAGGCGGCTTGGTCCTGTTCGCCTTTGTTTCAGTCTTCATCCTTGGGCGGTACATAAGCGCCGTCTTCGTCGTGCACTTCACGGCCGGTCACCGGCGGCGAGAATGCGCACACCAGTTTCATCTCGGTTTTGGCTTTCAAGGTATGGCGGTCGTGCTTGTCCAGAGCATAGACCGTGCCGGGTTCGATTTTATGTTCTTCGCCGGTGTCACGATTAACCAGCGTACCTTCGCCCTTGTAACAAAACACCGCTTCGAAGTGGTGCTTGTACCACATGTCGAATTCGAGACCCGGTGGGAACGTGGTTTCGTGAAAGGAGAAGCCCATGCCGTCCTTCTTGAGCAGCCAACGAACACTGGTCCAACCGCCCGGGCTGACAACTTCGCGATCCGTACCGCGTAGATCTTCTGTGCGTACAATTTTCATAATGACTCCTTAATATCTAATGAATTTGTTTTTAACATTGTATACGACGATACCTCTTTACTTATGAAAAAATGACAATATGTTGTGCTAAAACCCAATCTAAAGCGTGCCACCCTTCACGTGCGCACGCGTTTATAGGCGTCAGACCTTTCGTTCACGCCTGACATTCAAATAGATGAAAACAAGAGTTAATGCTGAGCGCAGGTGCTAGAGTGTTTTCTTCTGATCTTATGGCAAAGTGAGTGACGCGATGACGACTTCTGCACATTATCCAATTGGTACACCTGGACATCCCTGGGGCGAGGCGGAGGTTGCCGAGTGGCGATCCCGGCAGACGCGTCAGCGTAGTTATAAAGAAGACGTGTTGAGCCGCGTCGAAGGTTTGCGCGAGCGCTTTGAAGTGATGCAGTGCGGTCAGCTCGATTACGCGCCCGATGCTTATCAGTTGTTCGCGATCAAGAGCCGCGATTGGCGCGACGATTTGACCTGTGTGCTGGTGACGGGTGGCGTGCATGGTTATGAAACCAGCGGTGTCCATGGGGCGTTGTTGTTCGCCGAACGGCATGCGGCGGAGTATGCGGACCGCGTGAATGTGATGGTCATGCCGTGCGTGAGCCCTTGGGGTTACGAACGGATTCATCGCTGGAACCCGCAGGCGCTGGACCCGAACCGCTCGTTCCGCGCCGACAGTCCGGCAGCAGAAGCGGTCGCCCTCATGAAGCTGATTGCGCCGCTCCGCGATCGGTTTGTCCTGCACATCGATCTGCACGAAACTACCGACACGGACGAGTCCGAGTTTCGTCCGGCGCTGGCCGCCCGCGATGGTGTCGAGTACGAGCCGGGAACCATCCCGGACGGCTTTTACCTGTGTGGCGATACCGAAGATCCACAACCCGAATTCCAGCAGGCGGTGATCGCGGCGGTGGCGAAGGTCACCCACATTGCTCCGGCCGACGACAAGGGCGAAATTATTGGCTCGCCCATGGTTGCGCCCGGCGTTATCAATTACCCGCTGCGGGAATGGGGCCTGTGCGCCGGCATTACCGGCGCGCGCTACCGCACGACCACCGAGGTCTATCCCGACAGCCCTCGCGCCACGCCCGAGCAATGCAACGAAGCCCAGGTAGCGGCGGCATGCGCCGCCATCGCCTTCGCTCTGGCGCACGCGAGCTAAACGAGTCGCGCGCGAACAGTGCGTGATTTGAGGGGCTATTTCTTTTGGTCTGCTTCCACCTCGGTGTCCAGTTGGGCCGTGCTCTTGCGGGTGATGTTGAGTACGATCTTGCTGACGCGGAGTGTGGACATCCAGGTGCGCAGGTTATCCAGCAGGGATGGCGATGTCTGGTAGGTGGTCAGGATAGCGGCGGCATCCTGGTCGCTGATCGGCGACGGGCAATCGATGAGCGTTTGCGTCATGACATCGCGGGTTTCGCTGAAGCAGTGGCTCCAGATGTACTGCTGGACCAGCCACGGTGTCAGCCCGCGGATTTGCGGCCGGTAGGCCGGATCGTGGTGGAGGATGTTGGCC
>JBOHZI010000262.1:0-3637 GCA_050738295.1 Gammaproteobacteria bacterium | reverse complement strand
AGCCGAGGTGGCGGAATTGGTAGACGCGCTAGCTTCAGGTGCTAGTGAGGGTTTCCTCGTGGAGGTTCGAGTCCTCTCCTCGGTACCAGCTTTAAAAAGCTGATTGCTCCCCCTTATTTTAATGTACTCAACCGTAATTCCCCCATCGGGTTGTGCATAAGCGCCCCTGGGAGCGCCGGCATCTTGCCGGCAGGATGCCAGCGCTCCCAAACTCGGCCCTTATAATGGTTGGTAAGCGCATTTGCGCACCATTTTCAGGCACGGGAGACGATTCAACATGCAATTTCAGGGCATCAATGCACTCATCAGCGGCGGGGCCTCGGGCCTCGGGCTGGCTACCTGCGAGCGGGTCATACAGGCCGGCGGCAAGGTCGCCATGCTGGATCTGAACGAGGAACAGGGCCAGGCAGCCGCCAAAAAACTGGGTGATAAGGCTCACTTCATCGCCACCGACGTGTCCTCGGAACAGGCCGTCACCGCGGCGGTGGAACAGGCCACGGCCCAGCTCGGTGAATTGCATCTGGTCGTGAACTGCGCCGGGGTGCTCGGCGCGGGTCGCACGCTCGGCCGCGAAGGCCCGATGGCAACGGATTATTTCGCCAAAACCATTCACGTCAACCTGATCGGCACCTTCAACCTCATCAAGGCCGCTGCCAATGCGATGCAGAACAACACGCCCAACGCGGAAGGCGAACGCGGCGTGATCGTAAACACCGCTTCGATTGCCGCGTACGAAGGCCAGATCGGCCAAGCCGCCTATTCCGCTTCCAAGGGCGGCGTCGTGGGTATGACGCTGCCGATTGCACGCGAGTTCTCGCGCTTCGGTATCCGCGTCATGACCATCGCACCCGGCATCTTCTGGACGCCGATGATGGCCGGCATGCCCGAGGAAGTGCAGGCCTCGCTCGGTGCGCAGGTGCCCTTCCCCTCGCGTCTCGGCAAACCCGAAGAGTACGCGCAACTGGTCCAGCAGATCTGCGAAAGCGTCATGCTCAACGGAGAAACCATCCGCCTCGACGGCGGCATCCGCATGCAGCCCAAGTAAACCTGGGAGCGCCAGCATCTTGCCGTCAATGATTGCTCGCCGCCCTGCGGCGTAGCCCCTCATCCCAACCTTCTCCCCTCGGGGGAGAAGGAGTAAGAAATCGCGGGCGGCACGACCGCTCCTATGCATGCCTCTCTTGTGCCGTCGGGCGCGCCGAGAAGCGCAGCACGCAGCGGGTAAGAGGGCGGAGTGTCTGAGGTCAATGCCATATATGGCATTGGCCGAGTTGCCGCCCGGCCCGTTGCGGGCGAGCATCGCAGGGCAGGCGCAAGGCTTGAAAAGCCTTGCGGCCGCGAACGCTCGGCACGATGCTTTTGGTTACTTTTGGCGAAACAAAAGTCACCCCGCCGGGAGGGCATGAAAGGCCATACTCCCTGTGTTCGCTAGAATGGAAGCGGAGGTTCACTGGCCACTCGGCCACCGGGGAGATGCATGCAGATAGAACGCGATGTGATGGAGTATGACGTTACGGTAGTGGGCGCGGGCCCCGCTGGGCTCGGCTTCGCGATCCGGCTCAAACAGCTCAAGCCCGAGGTGTCCATCTGCGTACTCGAAAAAGGCGCTGAACTGGGCGCCCACACGCTCTCCGGCGCGGTCATGGAACCGGGACCGCTGGATCGGCTGCTGCCGAAATGGCGCGACACCCCGCCCGCCATCTGCGTACCTGCCAGCCACGACGAGTTCCGCCTGCTGACCCGTACGCGCAGCCTGCGCCTGCCGACTCCGCCGCAGATGAAAAACCACGGCAATTTCATCATCTCGCTCGGCAGTCTGTGTCAGTGGCTGGGAACCCAGGCCGAAGCCCTTGGCGTGGACGTCTTTCCCGGCTTCCCCGCCGCCGAAGCGTTGATCGAAGACGAGCGTGTGGTCGGCGTACGCTGTGGCGACATGGGCCGCGAGAAAGATGGCTCGCCCGGCCCCAATTTCGCCGCGGGCGTCGATATCCGTGCTGGGCTCACGGTTCTGGCTGAAGGCTGTCGCGGCAGCGTGAGCAAGACGCTCATTCGTCATTTCCAGCTTGATGCCGACCGCGAACCGCAGACCTACGGTCTCGGCTTCAAGGAACTGTGGCGCCTGCCCGCAGGGCGCGTTACGCCGGGCCTGGTGCAGCACAGCGTGGGCTGGCCGCTCGATACCGGCACCTACGGCGGCAGCTTCATGTATCACCTCGACGACGACCGTCTCTACTTGGGCTTCGTAGTCGGACTCGATTACCGCGACCCGGACTTCAAACCCTTCGAGGCATTCCAGCAATTCAAGCATCACCCGAGCATCAAACCGCTGCTCGAAGGTGGCGAAATTCTCTCCTCCGGCGCACGCACCCTGATCGAAGGCGGCTGGCAGGCCCTGCCCCGGATGGACATGCCGGGCGCACTGCTCATAGGCGATTCCGCAGGCACGCTCAACGTGCCCAAGATCAAGGGCATCCACATGGCACTGGAATCGGCCATGAGTGCCGCCGAGCACATCGCTGAAAAGGAACAAACCGACGGCTACGACGCACGCTTCCGCGCCTCGCCCGCAGGCCATGAACTCAAGCGCGTGCGCAATATCCATCCCGGCTTTCATCGCGGACTGTGGGCGGGCCTTGCCAATGCCGCGCTGGAAACCGTAACCTTCGGCAAACTGCCGTGGACGCTCACCAACCAGGCTGACTGGGCGAGCATGGAAAAGCGCGCAGACTACACATCGCCAAAACGCGGCTGGGGCGAGCGCGATCTTCCACCGCGCGACCGTCTGGCCTCGGTGTACTACGCCCAGACCGCGCATAACGAAACCCAGCCGGTGCACCTGAAAGTTCACGACACCAGTATCTGCGTCGACCAATGCACCCGGGAATACGGCAACCCGTGCACCCGTTTCTGCCCCGTCGGCGTCTACGAGATGGTGGAAGAGAACGGTAAACCGCGCCTGCAGATCAATGCCGCCAACTGCGTGCACTGCAAGGCCTGCGACATTAAGGACCCCTACGAGATCATCACCTGGACCACGCCCGAAGGCGGCTCCGGCCCCAATTACCAGAACCTCTAAGCGAGACCCGAGATTCGCATTTTGGACGCCGGAAGAATTCAGGTAGCGCTTGAGAAAGCAGACGTCATCGCCGCCTTCCGGTTGCACGGGCGCCGAGGCTGGAAAGCCTGGAGCTTTTACGTAGCTCTGTCCGTCGTAGGGCTTGGGCTGGGCTGGTGGATTCTTGCCTCTCCGCTATTCACCGGCTTCATGAACATCTTCGGCGTCATCGTCATCAGCTCGACGGTCTGGTGGTGGCTGATGACTATCGCCTTCATGCTGCTATTGCCGTTCAATCTGCGCCGCAGAATCCACAAAAGCGGCGCCGCGCTCGGGTCCTACGAACTAAGCTGGGACACACAACATTTCATGTTCGCAAGCCCGGCCACCCAAAGCCGCAAAACCTGGCAAGAGCTGGTGAAATGGCGCCAGAACAAACGGGTGTTCCTCATTTACTTTTCGAAACGTGTTTTCTGGATCGTACCCAGAAGAATCTTCCTGAACGACGTGGAGCAGGCAAGCTTCGAGGTTTTACTGCAAGACCGGATCGGTCCTGAAAATCGCCCACGTCCCAGTGTAGTG
>JBOHZI010000261.1:0-3647 GCA_050738295.1 Gammaproteobacteria bacterium | reverse complement strand
CCGTAGAACAGCGCCACCTTCCATACCGGGTGGAACAGCAGCGGAATGCCGAAGGCGAGCGCCAGAAATGCCGCTTTACCGCCCACAAAAATCGCAAGATCGCGGCCCTTGGGTCGCGGAAAGGTATGCCCGTCCATGCGCCCGCGTATTACGTCGCGAAAATCGTCGTAAAGATGCCATTTGATCGCCATCAGGCCATACAGGAACCACACGTACCAATGCTGCCAGCGATGAAACAGCAAGCGTTTCTGATGCGGCGTAAAACGCGCAAGCCCACCCATATCGATATCGGTGTCGTAGCCGGTGATATTGGAGTAGGTGTGATGAAACACGCCGTGCTTCCAGTGCCATACATAGCTGCTGCCGCCAATCAATTCCGCCGTGATGCTCATCAGACGGTTGATCCAGGCCCGCTTCGAATAGGCCTTGTGACCACCGTCGTGCATGACGTTGAAACCGATGGCCGCCGCGCTTAGCCCGAGCAGAATCGCTAATGGGACGGTCTGCCACCAAGTGGTCGCGAAAAAAACCAGTAACATGTAGCTCACGGCGAACACGCCGAGAATGATCCCGGTCTTGGCATACATGCGCGGGCAGTCGCGCTGACTTCGCCCGGTGCTTTGCATGTACGCCTCGATACGCCGACGCAGCTCCGTCTGGAATCCATTCTCACCGTTGAATTTGAGCCGCTCGCTGCGCGGCGGCAAAGCCACAGCCGCAGTCTGCACGCCCGCGGGGCCGCGTTTCTCGCTTGGATACATTAAAACCTCTGCCCCGCTGCGGGACGTACATAAAGACCAACCGATGTCGGTCGGAGGTTCCACGGGGGAAAGTGGAAGGTGCCCGGGACAGCGGAATAGGTGACTCCGTATCGGACCCAGAATCAGCAATTGCAGTGTAGCACCATTCCTGGCGGATCACGTGCCCGGCACAGCAACGCCTATGCGCCGCCCTTTTTAGTAACGTATCCTTCTTCCGTCATTTCCAACCCGACCTGCGAAGTGCGCACCATAGGTATGAATTCGCCTTGCTCGGCGGGTTTAGGCACTGCACGCTGGAAGCTGCGCAGAATGCCGAACAGGGTCAACACGCTCAACGCACCCGCCAGGCAGTACGGCAGCCCGCGAGCGCCAGATACATCCAACAGGACGCCTGCGATAAGTGGCCCGCAGGCCGAACCCACACCGGTGATTAACAATAAGCCCTGGGTTGCAGCAAGCACTTCATGCGGTTCCATTAGATCATTCATATGCGCAACGGCCAGTGCGTAGAGACTCAAAGTCATGGCGCCGAAGCCGAAGGCAAAAATCAGCAACAGCCATTCCGGCCCGCGGGTGACGGCAGCCAACAGCAGCGCGAAAATCGTTCCTACGGCAGCAGCCCCGATCAATACCCGGCGCCGTCCCACCCGATCGGACAGGCGGCCCAGCGGCCACTGGGCCAACACGCCACCAGCGATGACGCACACCACGAAGGTGGCCACGCCATGCGGACTCAGTCCGATCCGTGTCGCGAAAGCCGCACCCAGCCCCCAGAAGGCGCCCGTCGCCAGGCCCGACAGGAAAGTCGCGACAACCGCGAACGGCCCGCGACGCACCAGCCGCCAAGGCGGCAGGCTCGGAGCACTCACCAGCGCGGGTTGCTCCAGACGCGTAGCGGTAACCGGTACCAGGCCGAAAACGATCACCATCCCGGCGATCAGGAACAAAGTAGACCCCGTCACCGGCGCGGCCATGAACAGGAGCTGGCCCGCCGCCATGGCCACCAGCGTGAGTATCACGTAAAAGCCGAACACCCGTACCCGATAGACGCGCGGCACCGCGGCATTGAGCCAGCTTTCGGTCACCATGTAGAGCCCGACCATGGCGGTGCCGGTCAGCAACCTCAGTACCAGCCACGACCACGGATTAACCGCCAGAGCATAGGCGAGCGCCGCACTGGCTACAAGCGCCGCCAGCGCGGCAAATGTACGAATCGGTCCCACACGGCGAATCAGTACCGGGCACAGGAAACTGCCGATAACGAAGCCCGCGAAGTATCCCGACATTACCAGCCCAAGCTCCCACCCCGGGAAATGCGCCAACGTCGCGCGCACCCCAAGCAGCGAGCCGAGCAGGCCCATGCCGGTGACTAGTATCGTGATTCCGAGCAAGAGGCCGAACAGGCTGCGGACCAGTGCCAACACGTTTTCGAATCCTGTTCCCGCAGAGGCCCTCAGTTTACTGCGTGCAGGCAAACAGACTCTCTGCATCCTGCGCTACAATGCCGGGCAACGAAAAGCATGCCCCCACATCGGGAGAAAACACATGGACTCAGCAACCATTTTGGGGATCGTGCTGCTGATTATCGGCGCGCTGACCGCCGTTTCCGAAATTCACACCCTTACGATCTACCTGATCGCCGTTGCGCTTGCCTGCTTTGTAGCGGGCGGTGTCGCGCTGGCGGGTGGCGGACTCATCCTGTCACTCATCGTGCTTGCCGTGATCGTCCTGCTCGGCATGCCCGTTGCCCACTGGGTCCGCAAGCGACTCAAGAATCGCGCATCCGAAGACGTCACCCGCGACGACGTCGGGCACTCCGTCACAATACTCGACAGCCACGGTGAGGGCTTGCGCGTTTCCTACCGTGGCAGCACATGGGACGCGCGGCTCGAAAATGCCTCCGTTACCACGCCGCAAGCCGGCGAAACCTATCGCATCGCATCGCGTGAGGGCAACGTGCTCGTCCTCGCACCGCATTCCGGCCATCCAGAACCCGACTCGCTCCCGACAAAATAAACCCGCAAGGAGAAGCCCATGTCCGCCAGCATCGTCATCGCCATTATTCTCGTGATTCTCGCGATCACGCTCATCAGCCGCGGCCTGCGCATCGTCGCGCAGCAGCATGCCTGGGTGGTGGAACGCTTTGGCCGTTTCCACACGGTGCTGGAGCCGGGCCTGAATCTGATCATCCCGATCATCGACAAGGTCGCCTACAAGTTCGATCTGCGCGAGACCCCGATCGATGTCAAGAAACAGGTCTGCATCACCAAGGACAACACGCAGATCTCCATCGACGGCGTGCTCTATCTGCAAATTACCGATCCCAAGTCGGCCGCCTACGGCACCTCCAATCCGTTGTCCTCGATGGAACAGCTCGCGCAGACCATCATGCGCTCCGATGTCGGCAAGCGGCAGCTCGACGAAGTGCTGTCCTCGCGGACCGAACTCAATACCTCCATCGTCGGCGAACTCGACCAGGCCGCGGTCAACTGGGGCGTGAAGGTGCTGCGCTACGAGATTCGCGACATCAGTCCGCCGGCCGAAATCATCCATGCCATGGAGCTACAGATTACGGCCGAACGCCAGAAGCGCGCGCTCATTGCCAAATCGGAAGGCGAGAAGCAGCAGGCGATAAACGTCTCGGAAGGCGAACGCCAGCAACAGATCAACCGCGCCGAGGGTGAAAAGCAGGCCCGGGTGCTGCGCGCCGAAGGCGAAGCCCAGGCCGTGCTGACCGTAGCCGGCGCCACGGCCAAGGCACTGGCGACAGTGGGGGCCTCGCTGCAGGAAAAGGGCGCGCACGATGCGATGAAGATGCAGGTAGCCGAGGACTTCATCGAAAAATGGGGCGGTATCGCCAGAGAATCGAACGTGATGATCGTGCCC
>JBOHZI010000260.1:0-3654 GCA_050738295.1 Gammaproteobacteria bacterium | reverse complement strand
GAACTGGATCGGGTTGATGGCCATCTCGGTCGCCTTCGCTGGAAACGTGCGACCATCGTGTGCCACCGGCGTCGCAGATCATGCGACAGCTGGCTGAGGGAGAGGGCTAATCAGGAAAGTGTTTGATGCAATTTCGCGACCGCCCTGTTCGCGCATTTGAAATCGGAACGCACGAAGGTCGCTCAGCGACTTGGTTGCTTGATAACATTTTGACGCATGCTGATTCTCGCCTTGTTTGCGTTGATATCTTCAAACAGGAAAACTTGGAAGCAAATCTGGCCGCAACAAATGCAAGAAACAAAGTGGAACTTTTCATCAGCCCATCGCATGAGGTACTGTCGACTATTGCGGATTCCAGTGCTGATTTCGCATACATTGACGGAAGCCACTGGGCGTGCGACGTTCTCGAAGATGCCGTCCTGGCTTTCAGGCGTGTTAAAACAGGTGGTGTAATCGGCTTTGACGATTACCTCTGGAACGATCCGAAGTACAACAAGCACGGCACTCCCAAGCCAGCAATAGATGCCTTCCTTGAATGCTTTGCGCACAAGCTCACTATCCTGGAACACGGATACCAAGTCTGGATACGCAAAACTTCTGATTGAACCTTCTAACCCAACACTCGATCATGTCGCGTGTTGATGCGGTTTTCTTGCAACCACCGCATAATCCGGTGGCGCCGTGAACCAGGCAACCATCTGGTTGATCTGCGCAGAGCCCGGAACATCCTCGGAAACTGGTGCCAGATCGGACGAACCCCGGTTGTCGCTTAATCGTTCAATCTGGACCTGCTCGAAGCCCCGCGTCTGTACCGTCCACTGAAGCAATGGCGGTGGAATCGGATGCAGGTGGGTCGGGTCCATGTAGAACATGCAGGAGCCAACCAACACGTTTTCAGGGTTGGGGGTTTCCAGGATCAGGACACCACCCGGACGCAGTACCCGCAGCGCTTCATCAATCAACTGGATCACCACGGGATGGGGCATGTGCTCGACCATGTGCATGGAAGTAATGGCAGCAAATGACCCGTTCGGCTGTGCGCGCAGATAATCGAGCGCATCGGCCTCTACGACCTCATGGCCGCGGGATTCGGACGCCTTCAACATGCCACGATTGGAATCCACACCACGACCGTGGTACCTGTGCTCGCCCAGCACTTCCAGCCATTCGCCACGTCCGCTGCCCAGGTCGAGGACAACGCCTTCATCACCGGGTTCGATGCCTGCGTCCTCCAGCGTACCCAGATAGTGCGCGGCACGTTTTTTGATCTGCTCACGCTCGCCACGAAACGTCTGTTCGAAGGATGCGTACTGTTCCTCCAGCGAGGGCTCGTCGTCACTCCCTTCCGAAGCCTTGCGGGCCTGCCGCGCGGATGCATCCAGGAAAACGGTCAACCGATCCAGCACGGCGCGCAGTGCACGATGATCGCTACGCGTCTGTTCCACCAGACGGGCCAGCGCGGCGTCGTGCACCGTCAGGCGGGAAGCCGCTTCTCTGTGATCGCGCAGACGTTCCGCATTCATGGCATCTACTGCGTCGGCAAACTCAGCATGGCGCATCTCGTGCGCGGCCAATGCCGCTTCCACGGATGCATGTAGTGACGCACGTTCCGAATCGCTCGCCCGCTGCGCAGCCGACACTGCCCCGATTTTGTCCTGCAGCCCCGTTACGTTTGCCTGCAAGGTACTGCTGGTTGATTCCAGAGCCGCCTGCAATGCGCCGACACGTGCCACGACCACGCGCAATCCTTCCATCCGTGACATCACGGCTTGCGTCAACTCGGTGCGCATGCTGTCGATCGTGTCGTCCGTATCGGTAAAACGCTGCTCGACTATGCCCTCGATCAACCCCAGCAACCGACCCGTTTCCTGGACTTCGTGGGCGGCGGACGCCTCCATGTCCTGCAACCGCCAAGCTAAGCGTGGCAACCGCCAAATCGCCATGCCCATGCCAAGAAACCAGCCGAACACGCGTACATGCCGCCACCGGTGCAATTTGTAAGGCAACAACAAGCCATCCACATGCACCGCGTGCCTGCGGCCTTCCTCGGAAAAGCGGATCAGCCCGAGGATTTCCACCTTGCTGAGTGCACCCGAACGCAAAGCGCTCAAATAACCCTGCGATCCTTCCGGATCGGCGGGACGTCGCAGCAGCTTCTCGTATGCGACTTCGATGAAATCGGCATCATTGAATCGCAGAAAGTCACTCAAGACGTGCTGCGCCTGATCCGGAAGGCGTGCGGCGGCAGGCTGCCAACGCGGCAATGGACGTTCGCGAACCGTGCCGAGAGCCGCTGCAGGCGCGGATTCGGCTGCCCCACCAGACGAGGCGGTATCGGCCCGCCGGCGTGCAACCTCGGCGCGCACGCGTGCCATGATTTCGTCCGCGCTCAACACTGGAGCCGAAGACCTCCCCTCTGCTGATTCCGCAGAATCAACAGCGTCATGTTCGGGCACGGGGGTTTGCCCGATTTCCGTGCGGATCTGCTCCATCAGCGCATCCACATTCACGCCCGGCTTGGGTTGGTCAGGCTGGCTTGACGGTTTCGTGCCCATAAACACAAGGTCTGGTGGCCTGTTGACCGCTGTCGCGATTGCGAGCCGTCGTATGCACTCCCTTGCTCATCACTGCGCGGCGACACAATCAACAATGGCGATGCTGGCTTGCTATTGAGCCGGAAGAACCGGCAGGGGTTTGCCTGACGCGTCACAAACACTTCCGGCCGAAGCGCTGCTGCACGCTCTGAACGGACCCACAACCAGTGGTTTGGTTCCCCACTGGTTGAACCATGCCACGCCCTCTTCGACCGGTATCAGCTGGGCGCTGTGGCCCAGTACCTTGTCCACCGGCAACAGGATCGTTGCCTTGACCGTCGCCCCCGGCGCAACTTCCGGTATGGCGCCACGTGCCAGATCGTTGTCCACAGCAGTTCCGCTCGCGTCAATTGCGTGTGCCCCAAGGTTGACGTTATGGACCGGAGTTGCCTGGGTGCCGAACGGCGCAGCACCATTATTGGTTACGTTCACGGTCACCAGAACGTCCTTGCCGTCGGCAGTCACCGCAGGCAACCCTACCAAAACGAGTTCAGCGTGATAGTGCCCGGCCTGTGCGGCGGGTGCGGCGGCCTTGGCTGGCTGCGTATTGATGCTCGCCGCGGACGTATTGCCGGACTGGCTGGATCCACACGCGGCAAGTGTGAATGCAGCAGGGATGAAGCAAGCAAACGCGATTGTACGAATCCGCATGGGTTCGCTCGGCAAGTGGATGGTAGCGAGCCGTAATTATAGGGCAACGCTGAAGAACTCCCTTACCGCGCTTTTGCATCCGTTCAGCCGTTTCATGGTGCGTCGCCGCCTGCTACATTGGCATCCTGATTTTTTGAGAGAGCCTTATGTTCACGCCCGTCATCCTCAGCGGCGGCAGCGGCACGCGACTGTGGCCGCTTTCGCGCAAAAACCTGCCCAAACAGTTTCTGGAGCTTGCGGGGCCTGGAACGTTGTTCCAACAAACCGTTGCGCGCAGTGGATCGCTTGCCGGCGTTGGCGCACCGATCGTGGTGTGCAGCGAGGAACATCGTTTTCTGGTTGCAGAGCAGTTGCGCGAACTGAAGATGGAGGGTGCCACCATCCTGCTGGAGCCGATGCCGCGCAATAC
>JBOHZI010000259.1:0-3681 GCA_050738295.1 Gammaproteobacteria bacterium | reverse complement strand
CACTTTACCGTCAAGCCCAAGGACAAACCGGTCATCCACGGGGAAGCTGCCAGCGTCACCTATGAAGCGGACAACGACAGTCTGCAACTTGACGGCAACGTGCATGTCACGCGTCCGGGAGAAAATTTCACGGCATCACACGTCAACTACAATCTCAAAACCCGCCTGATCAAGGCACGCCGCAAGGGCGGGGGGCAAATCCATGCGGTACTCACGCCCGCCGGCGGCAGTGCACCATGAGCCGCCTGGATGCGGAGGATCTGCACAAGCGCTACCGCAAACGTGAAGTGGTGTGCGGACTCAGTCTGCACGTGGAATCGGGCGAGATTGTCGGTCTGCTCGGTCCCAACGGGGCCGGCAAGACCACCACGTTCTACATGATGCTCGGCCTGATAGCGAGCGACAAAGGCCGTATCCGGCTCGATGCACGCGATCTGACCGGCCTGCCCATGCACGCCCGGGCCCGTGCCGGGCTGGGCTACCTGCCCCAGGAAGCATCCATATTCCGCAACCTGACCGCGCGCGAGAACATACTCGCCGTGTTGGAACTGAACTCCAAAGCCACCCGTGTGGAACGCGGCCGGCGCGCCGATGAACTGCTGGAGGAGCTGGGGGTGTCCCACCTCGCGGGCGACAAGGGCATCAGTCTGTCGGGTGGCGAGCGCCGACGGGTGGAAATTGCGCGTGCGCTTGCCAACGAGCCCTCTTTCATGCTGCTCGACGAACCATTCGCAGGCGTGGATCCGATTTCTGTCGCCGACATCAAGCGCATCATCAATCACCTGGCCGAGCGCGGTATCGGGGTGCTCATCACCGAGCACAACGTGCGCGAAACGCTCGATATCTGCACCCGGGCCTATGTCATGAATCGCGGCCGGATGCTCGCGGCGGGCACGCCCGACGAGGTTATCTCGAATCCCGCGGCAAGAGAAATCTACCTGGGTGCCGAATTTAGGCTATAACTAGGGTATGCAAACAAGCGCTATCCGCAAATGAGTCCCGGTCAGCGGCTAAGCACCGGAGTTTCCCAGCGCCTGGCACTGGCACCACGCCAGAGTGAAGCCTTGCGGCTGCTGGCAATGCCGGCGTTCGAACTGACGCAGGTGCTGGAAGCCGCACTGGAGCAAAATGCCATGCTCGACCGGGTAGACGCCGAGTCCGACGAGGGCACCGAAGCACTGGAAAGCCTGGCCGATAGCGCCGAAGAACCGGACGCCTGGGATGATCTGGACTGGGCCAGCAACGCGGGCGGCAGCGCACCGGACGGGCACGATGAATACGCCGAAGCGGTGCCTGATCTGCGCCAGCACCTGAGCGACCAACTGGAGCTGGAGCGCTTCTCGGCCCGCGATTACGCCATCGCTCTGACCTTGGTGGATGCCCTCGATGCCGATGGGTATCTGCGCGAAACCGTGGACACTATTGCCGCAGAGCTGGATGCGCTGGAGCCGCCACCATCGGCAGTCGAAGTCGAAGCCACCCTGCAGCGTGTGCAACGCCTGGATCCGGTCGGGGTCGGTGCGCGCACGCCCGTCGAATGCCTGCTTTTACAACTGGACGCCCTGCCCGCCGACACCGCGGGCCTCGCCACCGCCCGCTGCCTGCTGGAACTCCATTTCGATCAGCTCGCCCGCGCTGAGCTGAGTGCTCTCGCCCGTCTAGCCGGCGTCGATAGCGATACCGCCGATGCGGCCATGGCCCTCATCCACGGACTCAACCCACGCCCCGGCGCCGATTACGCCGCCACGGCTACCGAATACCTGGTGCCGGAACTGCGCGTCCGCCGCGGATCCGAAGGCTGGCAAGTCGAATTCTGCCCGGGCACCCGGCCCCAGGTATTGATCAACCAAACCTACGCCGACTGGCTCGGTTCGCACCGCCAAAGCGAGGGAGCGGAACTGCTCACGCAGCAACTCGAAGAAGCGCGCTGGCTACTGCGCAGCCTGGCGCAGCGCGAAGAGACCCTGTTGCGAGTGGCACGCATGCTGGTACGCCATCAAAGCGCATTTCTCGATCACGGCCCGCTGCGGCTGGCACCGCTCACCCTGCGCGAAGTCGCCGCCGAACTCGAACTGCACGAATCGACCGTCTCGCGTGCAGTGCAGGGCAAATCGCTCGCCACCCCGCGCGGCGTGTTTCTCCTGCGGCACTTATTTTCGACGGCGTTGTCGAATGCTAATGAGGAAGCTTTATCTGCCCATGCCGTGCGAGAACGTCTGCGTCATCTGCTAACCCAGGAAGACCCCGCAGCGCCGTTAAGCGACGCGGCGCTGGCTGCGGCGCTCGCGCGCGAAAACATGCCCATTGCCCGCCGCACAGTTACCAAATACCGCGAAGCCCTCGGTTTCGCCTCCACCCGGGAGCGCAAGCGCCCGGCGCATTCCACTGCACCCAGCAAGGGGGAACGTCATGCAAAACACGATCACCGGTCGTCATCTGGAAATCACTCCGGCCCTGAAGGATTACGTCAATACCAAGCTGGCTCGTCTTGAGCGGCATCGCGACAAAGCCACTTCGGCGCAAGTCGTACTCAGCGTAGAAAATCTGGATCACAAGGCGGAAGCCATTTTGCAACTGAGAGGCGAAACGGTCTTTGCCGAAGCCACCAAGCCCGATATGTACGCAGCTATCGACGTCCTTGCCGACCGTCTCGATCGACAACTATTGAAGCACAAGGAGCGCAATGCGGATCATCACGTCACACCGGCCGCGCGCCTCGACATGGATGCCTGAACTACGACTACGCCCTATTCGATCGATCTCGCATCCCGATGCCGGAAACCGGCATCGGGATGCGACTGACAATCATGAGATAGATTCTGCATGAAACTGATTCTGCTCGGCGGACTTTCGGGCGCAGGCAAGACCATTGCGCTCGACATGCTCGAGGATCTCGGCTATCACATCGTCGACAACCTGCCGCTCGGCTTGATCCCGCCCGTCGTCGAGGCCATGTTAGGAGACGATGCGCGCCGCTATCCACGGCTCGCCATTGGCATCGACCCGCGCAATTCGCCGGAAGAATTTCAGGCATTTTCCAAACAGATCCAGCACTGGCGCGATAGACCGCATGGCTGCACCGTGCTCTATCTGTTCTGCGAGCTCGCCACCCTGATAAAGCGCTACCGTGCAACTCACAGACGCCATCCTCTGACCGAAGGCGATACCGATCTCGCCGCTGCCATTGCCAGAGAAAACGCCGTGCTGGAACCGCTGGCGCAACTGGCCGATGTCAGCATCGACACCACACTCACCAACATCCATCAACTACGCGAGACGATCCGGGAGCGAATTACCGACACGGACGAATACCCGCTCACCCTGCTCGTCGAATCCTTTGGCTATCGACTCGGTCTCGCGCAGGATGCCGACCTGGTCTTCGACATGCGTTGCCTGCCCAATCCCTACTGGGAACCGACTCTGCGCGAACTGACCGGGCTGGATCCGCCGATTGTCGAATATCTGGAAGGCCACAATACGGTCAACCGTATGCTGAACGATCTTCTGCGCTTCGTTCAGGATTGGATACCGCGCTACGCGGCCAGCAATCGCAGCTATCTCACCATTGCCCTCGGCTGCACCGGCGGTCGACATCGTTCGGTGTACATGGCGGAGCAATTGGGCACACAGCTCGGTCAACAGGGATGGCGCGTACTCATCCGTCACCGCGACCTCGAAGTG
>JBOHZI010000258.1:0-3707 GCA_050738295.1 Gammaproteobacteria bacterium | reverse complement strand
CGAAGGGTAAAACCCATACGGTGCCGCTCACCGTCAACGGCGATCTGCCGCAGCGCCGCCCGTACTTCCAGGACGTCGCCAAGCAAGTCGCGAATGTTGCCATTTCACCGAACGGTGTGCGCGCACTATTCGAGGCGCACGGTGACATTCTCTCCGTGCCGACCAAGCACGGCAGCATCGTCAACCTGACGCACAGTCCGGGCGCAATGGATCGCGATCCTGCCTGGTCGCCGGATGGTAAGTCGGTGGCCTACTTCTCCGACCGCGACGGTGAGTACGACCTCTACATTCGTCCGCAAGCGGGCGGCTCGGCGCGCAAGGTCACGCTCGGCCAGAACGATGCCTATTACTACGATCTCACCTGGTCGCCGGACAGCCAGAAAGTGCTTTTCTCAGATCAGAAAGACCAACTCAGGGTTGTCAACATCAAGACTCGCAACCCGACGCCGGTAAAGGTGGCGACCAACAGTTTCAGCAGCCAGTTCGATGCGGGTTGGTCGCCCGACAGCCGCTGGATTGCCTATACCGAGTCGTTGCCGAATTACATGGATGCGGTCTTCATCTATTCGCTGGCCGACGGCAAGACGCATCAGGTTACCGATGGCGCGAGCGATTGTGGATCGCCCAGGTTCGATCCGAACGGGAAATACCTCTACTTTCTCTCCAGCACCAACTCGGGGCCGACCCACGACTTCGATCTCGCCTCTTTCGGGCGTCCGGTTACGAGCCATGTCTATGCCATGACGCTGGAGCCGGGTACGGCTTCACCGATTGCCCCAGAGGCCGGGTTTGAGAAACCCGGTTCGGACAAATCGGACAAGAGTGGCAGCAAGAAGAGCAAGTCCAAACAACCGCCAAAGGTCGCGGTTGACTTCCAGGGCTTGAACTCACGGGTGGTCGCGTTGCCGGTCAAGCCGGCCAATTACGGCGAGTTGACGGTGGGCAAGAGTGGTGAACTTTTTCTCCAAAAATCGCCGCGTGTCATCCTGGAGTCCGATCAGACGCCGTTCGGTGTGCCCGTATCGATAGAGCAGTTCAGTCTCAAGTCGAAAAAGACCAAGGACGTAATCGATGGGGTCACCAACTTCGAACTGGCCGCAAACGGCGAAAAGATGCTCTATCAGCAGGGGCCGCACTGGTTCATCGCCGATGCCAAGCCCAAGGCCAAACCCACGCAGCTCGACATCAAAAACATGCGGGTGTTCGTGGTGCCGCACCGGCAGTGGGATCAGATGTACCGCGAGGCTTGGCGCATCCAACGGGCCTTTTTCTACAATCCGCTTTTCGATGGCCTCAACATCAATGCCGCCGAGAAGGAATTCGCACACTACCTGCCGGGCATTGCCAGCCGCGACGGTCTGAGTTTCCTGTTCCGCGAGATGATGAGCTATATGTCAGTCGGGCACATGTTCATCTACGGCGGCTACACGCCCAAGATGCAGGACATCCATGTCGGTCTGCTCGGCGCGAACTACAAGATCGAGCACGACCACTACCGTATCAGTAAGATATTCACTGCGGGGCAGTGGAATCCGCATCTGTATGCACCGCTCGCACAGCCGGGGCTCAAGATCAAGACGGGCGACTACCTCCTGGCCGTGAACGGAACTCCGATCACGGGCGCCGACAATATATACAAGGCGTTCGAGGACCTGGCCAATCAGGACGTGACGCTGACCGTGGGGCCCAACCCGGACATGAAGGGTTCGCACCAGATTACGGTCAAGACCATCCCCAGCGAATTCAAGCTGCGCAACATGGCCTGGATCGATCACAACATGGCAGTGGTGAACAAGCTCTCCGATGGCAAGCTCGGCTATGTGTATCTGCCGGATACGGAATGGGGCGGGTTGACGAACTTCAACCGTTACTTCTTTTCGCAGGTGAACAAGCAGGGCGTGATTATCGACGAGCGCTTTAACCACGGCGGTTCGCTTTCCGATTACATTATCCGTTATCTCCAACGCAAGCCGATGGCGCTGGGTGTCGTTCGCTGGGGCAAACAAACCACCACAGTGATTCCCCAGATGCAGATTCCGGGGCCGAAGGTGATGATCATCAATCAGTATGCCGGTTCGGGCGGCGATGCCCTGCCGTGGTATTTCAAGATGGACAAGGTCGGCACTCTGGTCGGCGAACGTACCTGGGGCGGATTGGTCGGTATCGGTGGCTATCCTGAACTGATGGACGGTGGCGGCATCACCTCTCCGCGTACGGGCGTGGAAGGTCTGCATGGCACGTTCCCGGTAGAAAACCACGGTATCGCGCCGGATGTGACCGTGTGGCAGAATCCGCAGCTGATGCGCGAGGGCCACGATCCGCAGCTCGAGAAAGCGGTTGAAATCGCCCTCAAGCAGCTCAAGGCCAATCCGCCGCCGCATTACACGCGGCCACCGTGGCGCAACTACCATCCGAAGCTGCCTCCGCTACCCACACCGGCCAGAAACGGCGGTTGAATGTAATATCGCCCCCGGCGAAAACCGGGGGCGATATACAGGGTTAGCTTCTCAAGTAGGAGGCGCCGTTTACGTCGATGATGGCACCGGTGACCGAGGGCAGGTCGGGATCGGCGAGGAATAGCACCGCTTTCGCGATTTCGTGCTCGCCGGCCACTCGGTTGAGCGGGCTTTGCGCGCGGATGGAATCACCGTTTGGGCCGTTCAGATAAGGTTTTGCCATATCCGTAGCGACAAAGCCGGGCGCCACCACGCCGACAAAGATGCTGTGCGGCGCTAGTGCCACGGCGAGCGACTGACTCAGGGCGTTCAGCCCTGCCTTGCTTGCGCCGTAAGCGGGAGACTCCGGTTCGCCGCGAAACGCGCCGCGCGAGGAAATGTTCACGATGCGTCCGCCGCCATGGGCCTGCATGTGCTGTGCGGCCAGGAAGCACAGATTGGCGGGACCGGTCAGGTTGGTTGCCAGCATGTCGCGCCAGGTGTCCTGCCACTCGCCGTAATCCTGTTCCAGCACTGGGCGCGTGGCATAAATCCCCGCGTTGTTGACGAGCACATCCAGCCCGCCCAGTCGTTCCGTCGTCTCGTGTATCAGCCGTTCGCAATCAGCGGGATCACTCACATCGGCGGCGATGCTTGTATGACCGACTCCGCTCAATTCGGCTAACGTGTTTTCTGCTGCCCTGGCGTTGCTCCGATAATGCACCGCAACGTGCGCGCCCTCGTCGGAAAAAGCCTTCGCAATAGCACGGCCGATACCGCGCGAGGCGCCGGTGACCAGGATGTTCTGATCAATGAATCTCATTTCACTGTTCATTTTTCCCAAGCGTTTTTATTGCAATCAACATGTGGTCGAATGCGTGTAAATGCAAATCAACTCCGGCCAGGAGTTTTAGCCTGGCCTTAAGCGCGCCCCGCAGCGTTGTGCGCGTGCGGGTTGGCGCTTCGCCGAGTCAATCAGGCCAGGTGCGACTTGCCATCTTTCTTGGCCTTTTTCTCGGCGCGTTTCTCCTTCAGGTTCTTTGCCGGTTTTTTCTTGTCTTCCCGTTTTTTGTCCAGTCCCTTGCTCATGTCTGATACTCCTGGAAGTCGGGGTTGAGGCAGCAACCGCGACAATGGATCAAGATGGCTGACTCCGCCTCCATTCTAGATCGAAATCGGCTCGAAAAACAGATTTTTCCGCGGCGACAGGGGTAAGCCTGTCGCCGCAGTGCGGTCGGTGATTCTATTGCGTGCCGGCCTGCAGGAGTATCC
>JBOHZI010000257.1:0-3731 GCA_050738295.1 Gammaproteobacteria bacterium | reverse complement strand
CAACAACCCACTACTACCAAACCCATGTCGCCGCCCGTCACAGCGGCGTCGGCAGCGTCCGCCACCGGATCTGAACAACCGGTGCAGCAAACAACGCGTGTGGCTTCCCTGCCCAGTAGTTATACCGTGCACCGTGGCGATACCTTATGGGGAATTGCTCGGCAATTGCACAATGGCACCGAGGCGAGCGTTAATCAAACAATGATCGCGATATACCAGGCCAATCCGCAGGCGTTTCACGGCAACATCAATCGCCTCGATGCGGGCAGTACACTCAAGGTGCCTACACAGAGTGAAATAGCGCAGGTTGAAGCCGAGGAGGCGACGCGTCTTGTCACCCGGCAAAATGATGCATGGCGAGGCGCCGGAGCGGCACCTCGGACGGCAGCTAACAACAGCGTGCCCGAACAACAACAGCCGGTCCCTGCAACTACTGGCCAGGCAGCTTCCGAAAATGCGCCACCCCAACCAGTAGTCGCCCCGACCTCCAGTTCCGCTTCCACGCAAGCTGCCGGGGAACCGGCAGCAAAGCCGGCAACCAGTGGTCGGGTTGTGTTGACCACACCTGAAGTGACTGCGGCCACAAGTGTCGCAGCGGCGCCCGGTAGCAGTGCCGCTGCCAGCACAGCCATAGCAGGTGCTGCTGGTGCAATGGGGACGACTCAAAAAACCCAGGCATCGGCTACTCACAGTGCTGCAGCCGGCATGGCGGGAACAGGTGCCAGTACTGGCGGCCCGATGAAGGTTCAAAACAACGCCATGGCTGGAATGGCTGCTGCCAAACAGCCCGTGACCGCGAGCAAGGCGGCCACAACTCTGCCGTCGCAGAAGCCCAAGCTCAAGACCCCGAACTCAGTCAATTCCGTTAATTCCGTCAACGCCAGCGGTCAGCAACAGAGCAGTGGCCTGATGTATTGGCTGGGACGTCCCGTCGGCTGGATTGTAATCGCGGCAATTATTCTCATTCTTATAGCCATTGTGTTGCTCATACTGCGCCAACGGCGTAACGCAGCCGAGCAACCGGTTCCACTCGTGGTGCCGGGTGGTGAGCACGAAACAGATGAGCATGGAAACGAATCGGTAGTGGACAATGAGGAATCCGATCTCGAAACCAAGGAAAATCTCGAGGACATAGGCATTGCGACCTATATTGGTGGCTCCTCGCTGGACGTCAACAAAGTTGACGCCATGGATGAGGCGGATTTACATGTAGGCTTCGGAGAGTACGGTAAGGCAGCGCAAATATTGCGCGCTGGGATTGAGCGTCAACCCCAGCGCAAGGAATTGCGTCGTAAATTGCTCGATGTACTTTTTGCTGCCAGTGAAAGTTCGGCTTTTGCGGCCGAAGCGCGGAATTACAAGAAGGAAGTGGCTGGAGCTGCCGATTGGCAAGCTGTCGCCGCCATGGGGCGTCAGTTATGTCCCCAGGATGAATTCTTCAAGGACGGCGGGACGACTGCAGGAAATGCCGGAACCAGCGAGGGTGATGATTTCGCTAATCTCGACCTGGATCGATTGGCGCGTGATGAAGACGATGGCAAAGAGCAGGATGAATTCGAACGCACGATGGATGAGCTCTCTACCTTCATAGAAACCTATGTGCCGGCGAGTACCGAGACGCCAGTAGCACTTCAGCTGCCGCCGGACGAGGTAGCGAGTGAAGAGCCTGCGAAATCCGAAGCCGATGCCGAGTCTGCACCGGAAGACGAACCGATCGATTTCCATCTCGACGACGAGGATCTGCCGCCGGTCGCGTCAGAAACTATGCCTGAGGGCGCAGAAGAAGACGAGGCGGAAAACATGGTCGATACCAAACTCGACCTGGCCCGTGCCTATATCGACATGGGCGATACCGATTCGGCCCGCGGCGTGCTCGAAGAAGTCATTGATGAGGGTGATGAAAAGCAGAGTGACGAGGCCAGACGTCTGCTGGAAGATCTCGACTAGAACCTGTCTCAAGATATCCCGTGGCTGTGGATGAACGGATTTCGTTATTGATCCGTTCATCCACGCGGCGCTATGCGCTTGGCCTCGAATACGATGGCGGCGGCTTCGTGGGTTGGCAAAGTCAGGCAGGCGAACGTGCCGTACAAAGTGAGCTGGAAGCGGCACTGAGTACCGTTGCGGACGAACCTGTTGCAGTGGTGACTGCAGGGCGGACGGATGCCGGCGTACATGCCAGCGGTCAGGTCGCGCATTTCGATGTTCACTGCGAGCGCAGCCTCTACGGTTGGCTGCGTGGCGCCAACTCGAATCTGCCTCCGGATATGGCGGTGAGTTGGGTACGCGAGGTGCCAGCTACATTTCATGCTCGCTACGCAGCAACGGCGCGTTCTTATCGCTATCTTTTATGTGAGCGACAGACCCGGCCGGTACTTGCGCGCCGGTATGCAGCCTGGTCGTATCGCCCACTCGATATCGAACGCATGCAACAGGCGGCGGATGGTCTGCTTGGCGAGCACGATTTCAGTGCTTTTCGCAGCGTACATTGTCAGGCGCATTCTCCCGTGCGCACGGTGCGAGAACTACGCGTTACTCGCCAGGACGAATGGGTCGTCATCGATGTCACGGCCAATGCTTTTCTGTACCACATGGTGCGCAATCTGGTGGGTACACTGCTTGAAGTGGGGCGGGGCGCGGCCGACACATACTGGCCCGTTGAGGTACTGGTCGGTCGTGATCGTCGCCGTGCCGGACCGACTGCGCCGGCCGAAGGACTGACTTTGAGTCGTGTCGAATACCCCGAAAGCTTCGAGTTGCCCGCGGCGCGCAGGCCGTTTCCTCCGCTGCATGCGCTATCATGATAAGCCACCCTCGGCAGTTCACGGCCCCGTGCCGATGAGCGTAGGAGACCGACCATGAGCTGGCTGCGTAAACTCGTTCCCTCACGCATTGATTCCGACGGCCGCAAGTCTAAACAGCGCGGCGTGCCCGAAGGGGTTTGGATGGGTTGCAGCGCGTGCGGAGCTATGCTCTACCGGGGTGAAGTGGAGCGCAATCTGCAGGTGTGCCCCAAATGCGATCATCACATGCGAGTGAATGCACGTAGACGGATCGATATCCTGCTTGATACAGAACCGCGACATGAAATCGGCGCTGATACCGGACCGGTCGATTTTTTACGCTTCAAGGATTCCAAGCGCTATCGCGACCGTATTTCCCAGGCTCAGAAAAAGACGGGTGAAAAGGATGCATTGGTTGTCGTTCAGGGGCAGATCAAGGGTGTGCCAGTTGTAGTGGCCGCTTTCGAGTTCGGGTTTATGGGTGGCTCCATGGGTTCGGTCGTGGGTGAGCGTTTCGTGCGCGCCGTGAATGCGGCGATTGAAGCGAAGGCGGCTTTTGTCTGCGTCAGTGCAAGCGGCGGTGCCCGCATGCAGGAAGCCCTGACCTCGCTATTACAGATGGGCAAAACCAGCGTTGCGCTCGCACGTTTACGTGCTGCTGGGTTGCCATTTATTTCCGTGCTGACCGATCCCACCACGGGCGGAGTATCGGCAAGCCTGGCGATGCTTGGCGATATCAACCTGGCCGAACCGCGGGCCCTGATCGGCTTTGCCGGGCAGCGGGTGATCGAGCAAACCGTACGCGAAACGCTTCCCGAGGGATTCCAGCGCAGTGAATTTTTATTGGAGCATGGTGCGCTGGATCAAGTGGTGGATCGTCGCGAACTGCGCGATACAATCGCCCGTCAACTGTCGATCCTGATGCGCCGCGAAGCCGCTTGATCGGCC
>JBOHZI010000256.1:0-3742 GCA_050738295.1 Gammaproteobacteria bacterium | reverse complement strand
CGGGCTGGAAGTGACGCTGCGCGAGGAAGCGAGCGGGGAAGAACAGACCTGGTGCTTCAGCGGTGGATTGGCCGATTACCTGGCAGAAGCCGTGACCGGCTGTGAAACCCTGCCCGAACCGCCTTTCACTGGCAGTTTCGATGGCGGGCGCGAAACCGCCGAGTGGGCGCTGGTGTGGATGGTCGAAGCGCCGCCGCCGGTCACGGAAAGCTACGCCAACCTGATCCCTACACCGCAGGGAGGCACACACGTCAATGGTTTGCGCGGCGGGATCACCAATGCAGTACGTGAATTTTGTGAATTCAGAAACCTGATCCCGCGCGGATTGAAACTCGCGCCGGAAGACATCTGTGACCGCGTGGCCTATGTGCTGTCGGCGAAGATGAGCGATCCGCAGTTTTCCGGTCAGACCAAGGAGCGCCTGAGTTCGCGTGAATCCGCCACTTTCGTCGCGGGCGTAGTCAAGGATGCGCTTGCGCTGTGGCTGAATCAGCATACGGAGACGGGCGAGAAGATCGCGCAACTGGCCATCGACGGTGCCCGGCAACGACTGAAGCTCAACAAGCAGGTGGTGCGCAAGAAGGTCACCAGCGGCCCGGCGCTGCCCGGAAAGCTGGCCGATTGCACGTCGGGCGAGGCCGAGCGCAGCGAACTGTTTCTGGTGGAAGGCGATTCCGCCGGCGGTTCCGCCAAGCAGGCGCGCGACCGCGAATTCCAGGCCATACTGCCGCTGCGCGGAAAGATACTCAACACCTGGGAAGTGGAGGCCGCGCAGGTGCTCGCTTCGAACGAGGTACACGATATCAGCGTGGCGCTCGGGGTCGAGCCGGGGTCGAGCCAGCTCGATGGTTTGCGTTATCACAAGGTGTGCATCCTGGCCGATGCCGATTCGGACGGACTGCATATCGCTACGCTTTTATGCGCGCTGTTCCTGCGCCATTTCCGCCCGTTGGTCGAGCAGGGACATGTCTTCGTGTGCATGCCGCCGTTGTATCGCATCGATGTGGGCAAGCAGGTGTTCTATGCGCTCGATAACGCAGAAAAGGACGCCACCATGGATCGCATCAAAGCCGAAAAATTGAAGGGCAAGCTCAGCGTGACACGGTTCAAGGGGCTGGGCGAAATGAGCCCGGTGCAACTGCGCGAGACCACCATCGCACCGGACACGCGCCGTCTCGTGCAACTCACCCTCGCTGCCGGGGACAAGACCGATCAGGTTATGGATATGCTGCTGGCCAGGAAACGTTCCGGAGATCGCAAAACCTGGCTCGAACAAAAAGGCAATCTGGCTGAAGTATGAGCGAAAGCGCGTTTATGGCCGAAGGTACGGAACAGCAACCGCTGAAAACCTTTACCGAAAAGGCGTACTTGGACTATGCCATGTACGTCATTCTGGATCGTGCGCTGCCGCATGTCGGTGATGGCTTGAAGCCGGTGCAGCGGCGCATCGTGTACGCCATGTCGGAGCTGGGCTTGGCCGCCACGTCCAAACCGAAGAAGTCGGCGCGTACGGTGGGCGATGTGCTCGGCAAATATCACCCGCATGGGGATTCGGCCTGCTACGAGGCCATGGTACTCATGGCGCAGCCCTTCTCCTACCGCTACCCGTTGATTGAAGGCCAGGGTAACTGGGGCTCGACCGACGATCCCAAATCGTTTGCCGCGATGCGTTACACCGAGGCCAAACTGTCCAAATACGCACAGGTGCTGCTTGCGGAAGTGGGGCAAGGCACGGTGGACTGGGTGCCCAATTTCGACGGCACTTTGCAGGAGCCCATTCAGTTGCCGGCACGTCTGCCGAATGTGTTGCTGAACGGGGCCAGCGGTATTGCCGTGGGTATGGCTACGGACATCCCGCCGCATAATCTGCGCGAGGTTGCGAGCGCCTGCATGCATCTGCTGGAAGCGCCGAAGGCCACAGTGGCTGAGCTGTGCGAACACATTCAGGGTCCGGACTTCCCGACTGAGGCCGAGCTCATCACGCCGCGCGCAGACATTGTGCAGATGTACGAAACCGGCAACGGCAGCGTGCGGTTGCGTGCCGTTTACACGCGCGAAAAGGGTGGCGATATCGTGATTACGGCCTTGCCGTACCAGGTCTCGGGTGACAAGGTGCTGGAGCAGATCGCGGGCCAGATGCGCGCCAAGAAGTTGCCGATGGTGGAGGATCTGCGCGACGAATCCGATCACGAGAATCCGACGCGGCTGGTGGTTGTGCCGCGTTCGAACCGCGTGGATGCTGGTGAACTCATGGCGCACCTGTTCGCCACCACCGATCTAGAAAAAAGCTACCGCGTCAATCTGAACATGATCGGCCTCGATGGTCGGCCACGGGTCAAAAATCTGCGGGAGTTGCTGACGGAATGGTTGGAATTCCGTGTCCGCACGGTGACTCGGCGCCTGGAATTTCGTCTGGACAAGGTCGAGAAACGGCTGCATATCCTGGACGGATTGCTGATCGCATTTCTGAACATCGACGAAGTCATCGCCATTATTCGCACTCACGACGAACCGAAGCCGGTATTGATGAAGCGCTTCGGTTTGACGGATGAGCAGGCGGAAGCCATTCTCGAGTTGAAACTGCGGCATCTGGCCAAGCTCGAGGAAATGAAAATCCGGGGCGAACAGCAGGCGTTGCAGGAAGAGCGCGATGCGTTGCAAAAAACGCTGGGTTCCAAGGCGCGCCTGAAGAAACTGATCTGCGAGGAGTTGAAGGCGGATGTCGACGCCTATGGCGACGCGCGTCGCTCGCAACTGGTCTCCAGTGTGCCCGCGGCCCAGGCGTTGGATGCAACGCAATTGCTGCCTTCGGAGCCGGTGACCGTGGTGCTTTCCGAGCATGGCTGGGTGCGGGCGGCCAAGGGGCACGAGGTCGATGCCGAAAGCCTCAGTTTCCGTACCGGGGATGGATTGCGCGCGGCGGTCAGCACGCGCACTAATCATACGCTGGCGTTTCTCGACTCTACCGGCCGCGTCTACAATCAGTCGGCTCACGGTTTGCCGTCGGCACGCGGCTATGGTGAGCCGCTGAGCGGGCGCACCGATCCACCGTCCGGGGCGCATTTCACCGGACTGGTGGGGGTGGAAGATGCGCCCCACGTTCTGTTGGTTGCCGCCAGTGGTCACGGCTTTGTAACCGAGGCAGCCGGGTTGGTCACGCGCAACCGAGCAGGCAAGCAACTTATGACGGTGTCCACGGGCGGACGGGCGTTGACGATTGCGGCCGTTCCCGAAGGCAAGGGCAATCGGGTTGCGCTCGCAACGTCGGCAGGCTATTTGCTTATATTGGCAATGGAGGAGGTTCCGCAGCTCGCGCGCGGCAAGGGCGTGAAGTTGATCGGTATTCCACCCAAGGCCATGGCTGCCGATGAACGCGTCATCGACGTGGCCGTGCTTGGTGCCGGCGCTGCCTTGCGGGTCGAGGCGGGGCAGCGGCACAAGGTCATGGATGCCGCGGAACAGCAGGATTACATGCGTGGACGTGGCAAGCGCGGACTCAAGTTGCCCCGCGGTTTCCAGAATGTCGATCGCATTTTTCCGGAGTAGGCGCCTGACTTTGCCTGCTCTTATTCCGTGGAGTAAAGCGTCTCGAACATCGGATTTTGCGAGCTGAAAATTTCTGATCCTCCGATTGCATCGCCCTCTATGGTGCTAAGGCCGAGATTATAAAGCTGTGCCATGAGATTGGCATCATCTACGCCGGAAGCAATCACATGGCAGTGTTCTGCCTCAAGTTTAAGGC
>JBOHZI010000255.1:0-3747 GCA_050738295.1 Gammaproteobacteria bacterium | reverse complement strand
GTTCTGCAGTGCGTTGCCGCCAAGGCTTGCTGTGTTGTTCACGTAAGTGTTGCTGACAGAGTTTTGGCCGCCAGTCGACTGGTACGATATCGCCGACGCGTTCGCGAGGTTCGCGTTGCCGACTGCCATCGCCACGCTGTTCGCCTGCACGTTGTCGTCGCCACCCGACACATTGACGTTGATGTTGCCCTGGGCGCCGGATAACGCATTACCACCGATTTCTGCGGTATTGGTTACGGGGCCCGACGCTGATCCCTCGACCACCGGCGTTCCCTGGTTGGTGATACGGTTGCCGCTGGTCAGTTGATCAACGTACGTTTCCGCATCGAGACGGCCGAATACGTCGTTTTTGTCCTGTGCCGCAATCGCAGCGTTGTTCGCCTGCACGTTGTTGTCGCCGGCAGTCACGTTCAACTGAATATTGCCCTGGGCATTGCTTGCCGCATTGCCGTTGATATGGGCAATATTGTCATTGACGGTATAGTTTTCATTGGTGTTGTTCGTCGACTGCTGGTCGGCCTTGGTCAATGCCTCGGCGTCGGATTTGACGTTGATGGTGCCCTTCACCTTGACGGTCCCCTTCACGCTGATATCCTTGGTGTTGGAGACGCTTTTGTTGACGTTGACATTGACGTTTTCATTGATTGGATCCGTGATGCCGTTATCGGCGGAAAACGCCAGCGGTGCGGCGAATGCCATCGCGACGGCAAGTGTCATCGGCGCGATCAGATTACGGGTTTTCATTGCATTGCTCCTTTTCGTTGTGAGGATCGGCTTGCCCTGCCTTGCGGGCCGGCGCACCGAAATGTGCTGTATGCGTAATCCTTGCGCTTACCGTACGGTCGGCGACAGCGACGCGGTGACTGCCAACGCATTGCTTTGCGCGTTGCTGGAACCAGCCGCGACATTCGCACCAATGTTGCCCGACGCATTTGACAGGGCGTTGCCATTGATGTCAGCGGTTTTATGCATGCAGTTGTTCAGGACGCCATTGCCATCAGCCGTCTGAAACGAAACCGCCGAGGCCTCCGCAAGGTTCGCGTCGCCAACCGCGATCGCCAGGCTGTTTCCCTGCACGTTGTCAAAACCAGACGCAACGTTGGCATTGATGTTGCCTTGCGCGTTTTGCAAGGCGTTGCCGCCGAGAACCGCATTACTCGTCCCGAAGTTCGAGAAATTTCTGACGTGGTTGCTGGTGGTCAACTGGTCAACGTATGTTTCGGCATCGGTGTGACCGAACACGTCGCTCTTGTCCTGCGCCGCGAGGGCCGAATTGTTCGCCTGCACATTGTTGGCACCAGCGGTGACGTTGATCCCGATATTGCCCTGGGCGTTGGCCCCCGCATGGCCGTCGACGTGTGCGTAATTGTTATCCGACTTTTCGTTGTCTGTGGTGTTGTTCGTCGATTGCTGGTCGGTCTTGGTCATCGCCTCGGCATCAGACTTGACCTTGATCGTACCCTTCACCTTGACGTTGCCCTTAACGGTAATGTCCTTGGTGTTTGAAACGCTCTTGTTGACGTTGACATTGACATTTTCATGGATTGGATCCGTGATGCCGGTCTCCTGGGAAAACGCCAGTGGTGCCGCAAACGCAAATGCCACGGCAAGCGCCAGCGTTGCAGGTTTCAATTGCAGTCTCATTTCGAACTCCTTGAGTTTCAGTTTGACTACGGTGTTACGCCCGGTTGAACCCGGAGCGCGAAGGTATTGGCCGTGGCATTGCCCGACCCCGCCGACTGGTTGACCTGGACCAGGCCGCGCGCACCATCAAATGCGGTATCAGCGATCGATACCGCCTGACGGCTTGTTTTGGTGGTCCCGCCTCCTGCCGGTCCTGCATTGGAAGCCGTGGCGGCCAGCACGCTGTCCGTCACGACTTCCACTCCAGAACCCACTCCCAGCGTTGCGCTGTTGGCCTGCGCATTCGCGACGCCGCTGGTCTGATTGATCGACAACAGGCCGGTGGCATTGGCAAACGCGTGGCTGCCGATACTGGCCGATGCCACGTTTGGCTGATTGCCCGCGGCGCCGATGGTGTTCTGCATGGCATTCACCGTTGCCGAACTCAGGCCGGTTCCGACCACCAGCGCTGCTGCACTGGATTGAGCATTGGAATCTCCAGCCGCTTCGTTGACGGCGGCCCGTCCGCGAACGCCGGAAAGCGCATACGGCCCGATCACACTCTGGGTCACAGACGCGGGAATCTGCGGTGCCGGATCGGCCGCATGGGCAACGCCGGCACAGGCGGCGATCGCAGCCGCAATCAATGTTGCGGATAGTGGGTGATGACGGCAGTTCATGTTCGCGTTCTCCGCTATCTGCCGATCAGTCCGGCGCCTTTCAGCGCGTCCATCAACTGCCCGGTGGCTTGTCGCACCGTGCCGCCGATACTTCCAATAGCCCCGCCGCCACCGCCGCTGAGGGTCCCGGTCATCACACGACCGACCGCACCGCCACCGGTTCCATCCAACCTGTTGCTCGCCAACGCACCGGTCATCCCCGCACCGGACGTCGCGAGATTGCCACCGCGCATCGGCGAGCCGGTTACCACATTGGCAAAGTCGGTGTTATTCAACTCACGCGCCACTGTGCCGCCGGGATTCTGGTTCAGTCCCAGCGCGGATTGCACTTGCTGCCCCGGATTCGCCTTGGAGCCAACCGGTCCGCTGCCGGGACGAAAGGCGCTGCGCGGGCTGACCGTACGCGTGATGATCATGTCGCCGGGATCGCTTCGCGCCTGCGGCAGCAAACCGAACAGCAGCGGCGCCGCGGATAAAATCGCAAGCATCAGAGATGTTTTTTTCATGTCGGTCTCACCTAACGCGCACGGCCACGACGTTAGTGGCCTGCGTGTTGCCGTAGCCGCTCGATCCGCTCTTGACCGGCCCGCCACCCTGCCCGCCGCTGCCGCGCTCATCCCACAGAATGACGGCGACATGCGTGCGGGTGTCGGGGGTTACGCTGTTTTCGCCCGCGCCGCGATACTGGCTGAGCGCGCGATCATCGAGCGGCTGTTGATCGAAACCGAGCGGCAGATCGGCGCTGCGGGAAACGGCCGACGTGGTGCTACTCGAGGTGCGTGCCACCACCAGTTCCGGAGCGGCCGGACCGGCCCATGCCGCAACGGTCGCAAACAATGCGGCCGTGCCGGCCACGAACCGCGACCACCGCCGGCAGCGGTCGATCGGGTGGATGCGGTGGTGGTATTTCGGAATGCCGGCAGTCTTCATCGTTGAGAACCTCCTGCCGCTTCATCGCAACGACTGTGCCACTCCGGATATCGCTTAAAAATCAGCGGTCAGCCGCAGTACGCGGAGGCTGAAGGTGATTGCGCGTGTCACGCCGCGGTTACACCGGATCGCCGGCGCGGCGGCCGAAACCCGCGCCATCAAACGGATTGCGAGGAATGTGTAACAGGAACGCGTCACTCGTTACAGCACCGCGCCTGTTGCACGGCGCGGGTGGTGAGTGGCTTCCCGGACGAACGGCGAACGGAGGCATCCGGCACGGTACGGGATACCATGCCGGATGCGCGAGTCGGGACCGGATCAGGCGTTGAGGATTCTGTGCTTCTCGGCGAGTCGGTAGAGCGTCACGCGCGATATGCCAAGATCCGCTGCGGCGTGCGTCACGTTGTTGTGAGCACGCTGCAACGCCAGGTTGATCGCTTCCTTCTCGGCCTTGTGACGGGCGGAATCAAGCGTCAGAAACTCGCGCGGCGCGGCGCGGCGATCCAGTCCGAGA
>JBOHZI010000254.1:0-3767 GCA_050738295.1 Gammaproteobacteria bacterium | reverse complement strand
GACCAGACCGAAGCGCTGCTCCAGATCGTACGGCGTGAGCACGAGTTTGCCCAGGATGCTGGCCTTGAAGTTGGGCGCATGACGGTTGACCACGGCGATGGCCGCGTCAGCGGCGGCTTCACGTTCGTTCTCCCAGCTCCGACCTTCCGGAAGTTCGGGCGCGAAGTGTTGACAGAACAGGCTCGCCACGTGTTGCCCCGCGGGGGCCAGGCTGTCGTCCAGGGTGCTGGGGACGAGCATTTCCACGATGGGTTCTTTGGAGTGGCCGTGGGCACGCGCGTCCAGGTAGGCGCGGTCCATGTAGTCCAGCGAGGGCGCCATGATGATACCGGCGCCGAGGTGCGGGCCGTTGCCCGGCAGGGCAGTGAAATCGGGCAGTTCCGAAAGAGCCACATTCATGCGCAGAGTGCCGGAGCCGGATTTGTAGCCGGCGATGCGTCGGTTGAAATCCGCGTCCAAGTGGCTCGGGTCGATGAGTTGGCCGTAGAGCAGCTTGGGGTGGATGCCCGAAACGATACGTTTGGCGCTGAGCCTTTCGCCGTTTTCGAGTACGACGCCGGTGGCGCGGCCCGATTCGACGATGACTTCGGCCACGGGCGCATCCAGGCGAATCTCCACGCCCAGGCTTTTCGCTTCCGCGGCCATGGCTTGGGTGATGGCGCCCATGCCGCCGATGGCGTGGCCCCACGCGCCCTGTTTGCCGTTCACTTCACCGAATACGTGATGCAACAGCACGTAGGCGGAACCCGGTGTGTAGGGGCTGGCGTAATTGCCGACCACGGCATCGAAACCGAACACCGCGCGTACCGGTTCGGACTCGAACCAGTCGTCGAGGAACTCCGCCGCGCTGCGCGTGAATAGCGCGAGCAGGTCGCGTTGGGTGGCTTGCGGCAGCTTCCACAGCTGACGGCCCTGGCGTGCGGCCTGGAACAAGGCACGCAGGCCGCCACCTACGGCCGGCGGAGTCGCCAAAGCCAGTTCGCGCAGTGCCTGTGCAGCGTTGTCGAGCATGGCTTCGTAGGCGGGTAGCCGTTCGGCGTCACGTTTGGAAAAACGGGCGAATTCCTTGCGGGTCGATGCGCTATCGGGGCCGACCTTGAGGTAGTTGTCATCGGGCAGGGGCAGGAAGTTGGATATCGGTCGTTCGACGATATTCAGGCCGTGCTCGGCGAGGTGCAGGTCGCGGATGACCTTCGGATTGAGCAGGCTGACTGTGTAGCTTGCGGTCGAGTTGCGAAAGCCCGGATGAAACTCCTCGGTGACGGCGGCCCCGCCGATAATCGGCCGCCGTTCGAGCACAAGCGTTTTTAGTCCGCTGCGTGCCAGATAGCAGGCGCAGACGAGGGCGTTGTGCCCGCCGCCGACCAGAATGGAGTCGTAGGCGGTTTTCATTCAGCCGAAAACCCCCACGGCCAGAATGAAGATGGTGCTGGCCCAGCCGAGTGCCCAGAGCAGGGTGCGCAGCGGTGGGATGCCGCCGATATAAACGGGGATATACAGAATCCGCGCCGCCACGAATACGGCGCTGGCGACGGCCGTTGCCAGACAGTTGTGACCGCTGAGGCAAAGGATGAGGATGACAGCGACGAAGGCTGGGAAGTTCTCTTTATAGTTTGCATGCGCCCGCTCGGCTCTGGCCGCGGCGCCAGACAAGGCGGGCTTGTCGGTTACGTCACGGTTGGATCTCAGCCAGGTCAAACCTCCGTAGGCATTTGTTTTATAGAGGGAGCCCGGAATGAAGGCAAGCAGGAAAAGTAGCGTGGCCGCGGCCAGCATATACAGTTCGAACGACATGGCTGAGTCTCCGGTAAACCGATTTGTGAGGCTCAGTGTAGCGGGTTCGCAAAACGTTTCCCCCTTCCGATAGAAGGGGGATTGAGGGAGAGGCTTGTGCGATCAGAATTTGATTTCGTACTGAAGGCTGAACAGATCTGCGTTTTCCGACCACTGGCCGATCACGGTGCTGCCGCTCGGACCGGTATTGTTCATCGGTATGTGGTCGCCGATGAACAGGTGCGCCCAACCCAGAGTGATGCTGTTGGAAGGCGTTAAATTGTAGGTGGCACCCACCGAAGCCCAGCGCCGGCTGCTGTCGGGCAGGCGGGGTTCGCGGTACAGATTGCGCACGGGAGATTGATCGTAGGCAATACCGCCATGCAGCGTCCAGCTTGCGTTCAGGCGGTAGTCCGCGCCTAAAGCCACGGACCAGGCATTCCTGTAGTCGTAAATTTGCGTACTTTCGGGCTGATTGGGGTTGTCGTAAGTGACATTCAGGTCTTGGAAAGTACTCCAGCGCACGTAGCGTACGCTGCCGGAAACGCGCCACGCAGGGCCGATATCCTGGCTGGCGGACAGGTCAATGGTATCGGGCAGTGCCAGACGGGCATGTACGCCGGTGTTCTGGAAGGCGCCGGAGGGCGCGAATACGGCGGGAACGTTTTGGTATTCGGCCGTGCCGCTGAGGTTGAAGAACAGGCGGCTGCGATAGGCCAGGCCAATCGTGGTGCCGGCATGGTTTTGCCAGGCTATGCCCGCATTCCAGCCGTAGGCCCAGTCGTCGCCTTCGATCTGGAAATAGCCGTCGTGCGACTGCGGACTCAGACCCAGTCCGTTACAGGTTAAAGGTCCCAGTTCCGAGTAGCACACGGCACCGTAGTCGATCTGGTTGGTGAGTTTGGCGCTGACTTTGGCGAAATCGGCGCCGATACCGATGGAGAATCCGTCGCCGACATTGTAGGCAAAGTTCGGATTAATGTTGTTGACCGTAATCGAAGTGTACTGGGCCTGGTAGCGCAGCACCGAGTCGCCGTTGTAGGTGGTGGTGAGTCCGAATGGCACTTCCAGCGCCACGCCGAATGCGGTGCGGTCGGTGAGCGGCATGCCGAAGGAGAGGATAGGCGTTACGCCTGCTCCGATGCGGTTGTGTTGGCCGAAATCGCCGCCGTTGCCGCCCGATAGCGGTTGACCCGAGGCGTCGGTCGCGCTGAACTTGGAGAATTCGCCGCGAATCTTGTAGTCGGTAGCGCCGATAAGGAAGGAGGCTTTTTTGAGATAGGTTAGTAGCGCCGGGTTGTAATAGTTGGCCGAGGCGTCCTTGTTGGCGCTGGCATCGCCCGCGTTGGAACGCGCGAGGCTTTTGGCGCTGGCTTCGTTGAGCTGGAAGCTGCCGGCATAAGCTCCGGCGGACAGGCTCAAGGCCGTACCGGCCGCGAGCAGAAACATCCACGGTTGAGTGTGACGCATGTTCGAACTCCTCTTTGCTGTGATGCCTGCGCCTCCGCTGGGTCGGCGCTTCCGTTGGTACTTTTTAGCACGTCTCAGCGCGGGATTCCAGTCATTCGTTTGATTGGCAGGGGGAAACCGGCCCGAATCCCGCCTCAGAGAGCCACGTTGGCATGGTCGGCGAGGCGCGAGCGCTCCACACGTTGCAGGGTGATATGGCCGGAATGCGCCCAGTCCTTGAAGCGATCCACCACGTAGGTCAGCCCCGAGGTGGTCTCGGAGAGGTAGGGCGTGTCGATCTGGGCAATATTGCCCATCGCCACCACCTTGGTGCCCGGCCCCGCACGGGTAATCAGCGCCTTGAGCTGCTTGGCCGTGAGGTTTTGCGCTTCGTCGAGGATGATGTAGCGGTTGAGGAAGGTGCGTCCGCGCATGAAGTTGAGCGAGCGGATCTTGATTCGGCGCGCGAGCAGATCCTGCGTAGCATCGCGTCCCCACAGGCCGCCTTCTTCGGGCGTGGTGAGCACTTCCAGGTTGTCCATCAG
>JBOHZI010000253.1:0-3770 GCA_050738295.1 Gammaproteobacteria bacterium | reverse complement strand
GTACCGAGCCCACTGGTTTAGGTGGCGGAACGGCGGCCATTGAGGTAATTGATCAGCATCGGCCGGAGTTTGGCCATATCTTCGGCAGCGGCAGCCTTGTATCGTTTGCCATCATCCTCAAACCACAGATTGGCACGCGCGCCCAAGGCCGCCCTGTCATTGAGCTTCCCCGAAGCGATACCTTCCACTCCGTAGGCGCCGAGGGCAGGACCGGCGTCCTGCATATCCGTGCCTGCCTTGAGAGTGCCGCCGTCAATCAGGTTTGCGTGCTGGTTGCCTTTTGTATAGACTTCCACCTGCACCACGGCATAAAGCACTTTCAGGTCGAAAGAAAATCCGACCTCACAGTTCAAAAGTACGACAGCCTGCGTACTACCCGACTGCACTTTATGGTTCATTGCCCCAAAGCCGGGAACCCCTTTGCCTGAATACTGAGTCACGTCGGGCTCACTCCCCATCCATGGAGCTTGGCTGACTGCCGACCGCGCGACATCGAGAAAATGCTGTCCCGGGGGCATACGCCTTATCTGGTTCGCGTAGGGCATCAAAACGATGCTTGTAATGGCCTTGTCCTTCTGGTCCGGAGTGGTGGCGGCCATAATGGCACCGCCCACAGCGCCTCCCATCACGATTCCCAAACCCTCATTCAAGGTGCTCCCTGATACGGTGTACGGTGAAGTCAGGGTGAAATAGCTCCGTTTCGGCACGGCGACGAGCACGCTCCCCGAATGTAATACCGCCACATGCGAGAGCTGCATGGCGGGTTGGCTAGAGCAGGCTGCCAAGGCAGCAAGGTTTAGCGCAAGAAATACTGCTTTGATCCTGGACATCCGACTACCATCCGACCGGCATCAACGAATAATAGCAACCGATTTAGTTGGTTGTAAAGCGCAGGGAAAGATCAAGGGCATGGACGTGTTTGGTGAGTGCGCCGACAGAGATGTAGTCCACGCCGGTTTTAGCGATTCTTCGCAAGCCATCGAAATCCACATTGCCGGAGGCTTCGAGCTTCGCACGACCTGCCGTCACGTACACCGCTTTACGCAAACCATCGAGATCGAAATTGTCGAGCAGAACGCGCTTGGCTCCAGCTTCCAGTGCCTCATGCAATTGCTCAAGTGTCTCGACTTCGATCTCGACCGGTACGCCGGCGTTTTGTTCATGCACTGCTGTCAGTGCCGCCGTCACGCCACCGGCCGCAGCGATATGGTTTTCCTTGATCAGGATGAAATCGTGCAGTCCCATGCGGTGATTACCGCACCCGCCGACAACGACCGCATACTTTTGGGCGCTGCGCAGACCGGGCAAGGTTTTGCGCGTATCGATCACGGTTGCGCTTGTGCCTTGTACCGCTTCGGCATAACTGCGCGCGCGCGTGGCCGTGCCGGATAACGTCTGCAGAAAGTTGAGCGCCGTTCGTTCGGCGGTAAGTATGCCACGCGACGGGCCCACCAGGGCGCACAACGTCGTACCGTTCGTCACGGCATCGCCGTCGCTGACCTGCCAATCGATACGGATGCGCGGTTCGACTTGTCGGAAGACCTCCTCGGCCCACGCTGTACCACACAGCACGCCCGGCTCGCGGGCGATAATTCGCGCCTGCGCGGAGTCGCCCGCCGGGATCAGCGCTGCGGTTAAATCGCCAGAGCCAACATCCTCGACCAAAGCGCGGGCCACGGTTTCGGCCAGATCGGCGGGTAGTGCGTGAGTATTCATGGGACCGGTCACGGAAAGACAGGATATTGTAAGGTTCTCTGGATGAATGGTTCGGCTTGAGGATATGACATGACGCAAGACAGCTTCGATTTCGTGGTTATCGGCGCCGGCAGCGGCGGTATTGCCGCCGCCAACCGCGCGGGCTCGCATGGCGCGCGGGTCGCCATCATCGAACCGGACCGGCTCGGCGGCACCTGCGTCAACCGCGGCTGTGTGCCGAAGAAATTGTCGTGGCTGGCCGCGCGCACAGTCGAGGAAATGAATAATGCCGAGGGTTACGGTTTCGAGACACCGACAGTGCACCACGACTTCGCCGCCTTGCGCAAGGCGCGTGATGCCTATATCGACTACCTGAACGGGCGCTACGCCGAAGGCCTGGCCAACAACAAGGTGGAACTGGTGCGTGGACAGGCCCGCTTCGTCGATTCCCATACGCTCGCCGTCGGCGAACGGCAATTGCACGGCAGACAAATCCTGATCGCCACGGGCGCAAGAGTTCGACCGCTTGTTATTCCCGGCGGCGATCAGGCGCTTAGCTCGGATGATTTCTTCACGCTGGATACACGGCCCGAACGCGTGGCGATGATCGGCGCCGGCTACATTGCCGCGGAACTGGGTGGCATTTTCGCCGCCCTCGGCAGTCATGTGGATATGTACCTGGGCGGACGCCGGCCACTGGCGCACTTCGATCCTTTCATCGGAGACCAACTCGGCGCAGCACTGGAACAGGGCGGCGTGTATTGCTGTCCGGCCGGTGTGACAAAAATTGAACGTAACGCGGACGGCTTCCACATCCATACCGACGATGGCCATCAAACCGATTACGACAGCGTCTTTTCGGCCATCGGGCGTATCCCCAACACCGAAGGACTGGAACTCGTCAGTGCGGGCGTGGAACTCCATTTAAAGGGCGCCGTCCGCGTCGATGCGCTGCACACCACCACGGTGCCGCACATTCACGCCGTGGGCGACGTGACCGGGCGCGCCCATGCGCTGACGCCGGTCGCCATTGCCGCCGGCCGACGCCTAGCGGATCGCCTCTTCGGCGGCAAACCCGCGTGCCCGATCGATCCCGAATTCATCCCGAGCGTCGTATTCAGTCATCCACCTGTCGGCAGCGTGGGCCTCACCGAAGCCGAAGCACGCGCGCGTCATGGCGATGCCGTGCGTGTGTACAGCACACGCTTCACACCGCTGTCTTCGGCACTGGTACCCAACAAGCAGCGCGCGGCCATCAAGCTGGTCACCGTAGGCGAGGACGAGCGCGTTATTGGTCTGCACATCATCGGCGACGGAGCCGACGAGCTGCTTCAGGGCTTCGCGGTCGCCATCCGTATGGGCGCCACCAAGCGCGACTTCGACGAAACCATTGCCATCCACCCCACCACGGCCGAAGAAGTCGTGACGTTACGCTAAGGAACTCTGCCAATGACCGATCACTACGCCTTGCGTCCGCAACTGGGGCGCGACGTTTATATCGCGGAAAGCGCCACCGTGCTGGGCGATGTCATCCTCGGCGACGCGGCTTCCGTGTGGCCGCAAGCCGTCATCCGCGGCGACGTCAATGCCATCCGCATCGGTGCCCGCACCAACGTGCAGGACGGCTGCATCCTGCACGTCACCCACGACAACCCCTACACGCCCGGCGGTCATCCGCTGGATATCGGCGAGGACGTCACCCTCGGCCACGGTGCCATCCTCCACGGCTGCCGCGTCGGCGCACGTTGCCTGATCGGCATTCGCGCCACGGTGCTGGACGGCGCCCTCATAGAAGACGAGGTGCTGCTCGGTGCCGGCGCCCTGGTGCCGCCGGGCAAGCGCCTCACATCGGGTTTTTTGTATCACGGCCAACCTGCGCGACAGGTACGTGCCTTGAGCGATCAGGAACGCGAAGCGCTTGCCTATTCCGCCGGGCATTACGTCAAACTCGCGCGGCTTTATCTCGATAGTCTCGGCACAAGCAGTTAATAAAAAATAGTTCTTTATTTTTTTTGCAACGTCGCCAGAAAGTTTGCAATGACTGTGTAGAACTTTTGCGGCTGATCGAGCATGAC
>JBOHZI010000252.1:0-3787 GCA_050738295.1 Gammaproteobacteria bacterium | reverse complement strand
ATCACTGGGCATGCTGGTCCTCGCGCTGGTGCTGGTGCGTCTCGGTTGGCGTGCCGGCAACCACGCACCCGATCTGCCCACGGACCTACCGCGCTGGGAGCCGCTGCTCGCGCGCGCCACGCACGTGTTTTTGTATATCCTGATTGTGCTGATGCCGGTGTCGGGCTGGCTGATCAATTCAGCCTCCGGCATTCCGTTCAAGATTTTCTGGGTGCTGACGTTACCCGCCATCACGCCCGTGTCGGGATCGCTGGAGCACGCCTTCGAACTACTGCATCTGGCAGTTTTCTGGGCGCTGGCGGTGGTGCTGATCGGGCATATCGGCGCCTCCCTGCGTCACCACTTCCTGCTGCACAATACGGTGCTGCACAGTATGCTGCCCTTCACCAAAGATAGGACACCCGATTCATGAATCAACTCCGTTTGCTCTTGCCTGTCATTCTGCTAGCGTCTGCACCAGCACTCTCGACGACCACGAGCTGGCACTCGATTGCCGCCGCCAGTTCGATTCAGTGGACAGCACGCTGGCAGGGCACGCCGGTCAAGGGGCAATTCAAGCACTTCTCCGTAACGGGCCACGTTGACGCCGATCACCCGGCGGGCGGCACCTTGAAACTGACTGTGGATACCGCAAGCGTCAGTGCTGCCAGCCCCGATGTGACCCGCGCGCTGCACAGCGCGGAGTGGTTCGGAATCGCCGACTTCCCCGCCGCGCAATTCACGGGCACACTCGAAGGCACCCCCAAATCCCTGACGTTGCAGGGCACGCTGCAACTCAAGGGTCACAGTAAAAAACTTGCCTTGCCGCTTACGCTGACGCACGACAACGGCCACTTGCAGTTACAAGGCAATTTCACACTCGAGCGAAATGACTTTGACATCGGATCGGGACAGTGGCGCAGCGGCTCCATGATCGCCACCACGGTACATGTGCGTTTCTCCATCCGGCTCGCTTCGGGCACATCCGGTTGATTCGCCCAGCCGCCGCAAGCGTTCTGTTTGGCGCGCTCTGCATACTTGCCGCCTGCGCCGGACACGAGCGCAAACCGCCCCCCCTTGTAACCGCCGCGCCGACACTCACCGCGTCCTATGCTGCAGCGGCCCGTGCCGGCGCCAGCGTGTACCGTCTGAATGCCGGCGCTTCGACCGTTCATGTGCTGGTGGACAAGGCGGGACTGTTTTCCGGTGTAGGTCACCGTCATGTCGTCACCGTGGCAGGATTGCGTGGTTTCGCGCGGCTCGATTCCAACGGCGCGGGTCACGCCGATTTAAGCTTCCCGGTTGCCGCCCTCGTTCCCGATCCGGTCGCAGCGCAAAAGATTTACCCGCACTACAGCATGCCCAGTGCCGAGGATATCGCCGGCACACGAGCCCACATGCTCGGACCGGTGCTCGACAGTAAGCGCTACCCCTGGGTGACGCTGCATATCCAGGGCAGGATCGACGGGGCTTCTCCTGTACTGCTAGCGGCGATTACCCTGCACGGGATCCGGCACAAACTGAAAATCGGCGGCAAGTTCACGCGCCATGGTTCCGATTTGACGGCACAGGGTGAGTTCTCCATCAAACAAAGCGCTTTCGGCATTACCCCCTACTCCGTCATGCTGGGCGCGTTACGGGTGAAAGATACGCTGCAAATTCGTTATCATCTGGTCTTCAACGCCTGGTGCCCTGCACCGCCTTCCGCAAAGGGGACAACATGCTGAATTCCGCTCTCGACATGGCCGCTCACGCCAGGCCTTTTTCAGAACATGGGCGCGTGCAGATTCCGGAGTTGCTGGAACCCGTCTATGCGGACGCACTGGAAGCCTGTCTCAGGACCGATGTCCCGTGGGGACTGTCCACATTGGAAAACGGCAAAGGCCTTACACGCACGGCAGATGAGGTGGCGCAGATGAGCCGCGCCGACTGGCAGAAGCTGATGCTCGAAGTACAGAACACTGCCCGCGAAGGCTATCAATTTATTTTCAATTCGTATCAGATGGTGACCGCGTGGAAGGAAAAGCGCGACCCGGAGCTGCTGCTGCATCCGTTTCTAGAATTCCTGAACAGCGCACCGGTACTGGAATTCGCGCGCGCGGTGACCGGCTGCCAAAACATCATGAAGGCCGACGCCCAGGCCACCCGCTATTTGCCGGGACATTTCCTGCGCCGCCACGACGACTTCGGTCAAAAAAGCGCGACCGACAGCCGACTCGTCGCCTACGTGCTCAACCTGAGTCGCGATTGGCACGCGGACTGGGGCGGCCTGCTGCAATTCCTGGATGAAAACGAGCGCGTCACCGAAAGCTGGGTACCCCGCTTCAACTGCCTCTCGCTATTCAAGGTGCCGGCTTGGCATTGCGTCAGTTGTGTTGCGCCCTACGCTACTGCACCCCGGCTCGCCATCACCGGCTGGTTCCGATCCCATTAAGAACGGAGTTCGAGATCCCGCAGGCTATAATCTTTCGCCGCGTCCGATGCCGTAATAAGTGAAGCCGAGTCGACGCAGATAATCCGGATCGTAGAGATTGCGGCCATCGAAGATGACCGGCGCAGACAGCCGTTCACGCATGTCTGCAAAGTCGGGGCTGCGAAACACCCGCCATTCGGTCATCACGATCAGCGCATCGGCCCCGTCCAATACCGATTCCGGATGATTGGCCAGATGCAAATCCTCGCGCTCTCCGTAAATTCCGCGTGTAACCTCCATCGCCGCCGGATCGTACGCGCTGACCTGTGCACCGGCCTCCCACAAGGCTTCCAGCAAGGTGAGGCTCGGCGCCTCGCGCATGTCGTCTGTTTGCGGCTTGAACGCGAGCCCCCACAAGGCAAACCGTTTGCCGCGCAGATTACCGTCGAAATGAGTTCGGATTTTTTCGAACAACACATGCTTCTGACGGTTATTGACGGCCTCAACCGCACTCAGTAGTTCAGGCTCGAAACCCGCCTCACGTGCCGTCGCGGCCAGCGCACGTACGTCCTTGGGGAAACAGGAACCGCCGTAGCCGGCACCAGCATAGATGAAATGCCAACCGATACGCGGATCGGAACCAATGCCGCGGCGCACGGATTCAATATCGGCACCCACCCGTTCAGCTACCGCTGCGATTTCGTTCATGAAACTGATCTTGGTGGCAAGCAACGAATTGGCGGCATATTTAGCCAGTTCCGCGGAGCGCGTATCGAGCTCCAACAGACGGTCATGATTGCGGTTGAACGGCGCATACAGGGCGCGCATGGTAGCGATCGTGTTTTCGTTCTCGGTGCCGATGATAATGCGGTCCGGGCGATTGAAATCATCGACCGCAGCACCTTCCTTGAGAAATTCGGGGTTGGACACCACATCGAAATCGACATGCTTGCCACGCCGTTCAAGTTCTCCCGCGATCACGGCGCGCACCTTGTCGGCCGTGCCTACAGGTACCGTCGACTTGTTCACCACAATGGCGGGGCGTTCAATCAATTCGCCAATGGTACGGGCCACGGCCAGCACGTGACGCAGATCCGCCGAACCGTCTTCGCCGGGCGGCGTGCCCACAGCAATGAAAATGACTTCGCCGTGATTGACAGCCTGTGCGGCATCGGTGGTGAAAAGCAGGCGTTCGCCCGCGCGGTTGCGTTCGATGATCTCATCGAGTCCGGGCTCGTAGATCGGTATCTCGCCCGCATTCAGGCGCGCCACCTTGGTAGCGTCCACATCGGCGCACAGCACGTGATTGCCGACGTTGGACAAACAGGCTCCGGTAACCAGTCCGACATAACCCGAGCCGAAAATACTGACTCTCATCCTAAGGAACCTCTGATC
>JBOHZI010000251.1:0-3803 GCA_050738295.1 Gammaproteobacteria bacterium | reverse complement strand
CTCAAAGACCTCTACCGGCGTCACCGCGGACTCTCGCTGGAGCACAAAACTACCCTCACTGCGTGGTATCTCCTCAGTCGACAAAACGGGGGGAAACCAACACGAGACTTCCTATAGCTCACAAATCGGCAGGAAGCCGATTTGGACGCGCGCAGCGCGCCCGCAGGGTGAGCGCCATGGATGGCGCGAATCAATCCCTCCCACGAATCAAAAGCCAATTTTTACAGCGGGACGCGACTGTCGTTCAGCAAACGTAGGCCAGTAAGTACACCAGACTGGGTGGCATCTAAACTTCATTGTGGAAGTGCGGCTGGGCAGAGGCCCGCTATGATGGTTACGTATGGATACCCGAACTAGTCCGGCTCCGCTGCCTGCCGATGCCGCCCGGCGCATGGACGAGGCGATGGCGGCACAACAACGCGGAGAACTGGCACTCGCCGAAGAGGGCTACCGCTGGCTCACTCAAGGATTCCCCGGCTTTGCAGGCGCCTGGCATTACTACGGACTGCTGTGTCACCAACGCGGGGAAAGCGGGCCGGCCCGCAAGATGCTGCGCCGGGCACAAACGCTTGCTCCGAACGACGCGGTCTTTCTCCTCAACTTCGGGCGCGTGCTAAGCGAGTGGGGGGATTACTCCCAGGCCATCGGCTGTCTGGAGCGCGTACTGCGGTTCGCGCCCGACAACGTGCAGGCTCTGCTCGCCTATGCACGGGCAGTGGTGGAGGCGGGGCGTGGAGGAGAGGCGGTCACGCGACTTGAACGGAGCGTGCACGAGCAACCCGCCGACTGGCGGTTGTGGGCGCTGCTCGGCAAGTGTCGTGAGCAAGCGAACGATCTTGCCGGCGCGCAGCGCGCCATTGACGAATCCGTGAAACTGGTGCCTGCGGGGGAGGCAGCACGGCATCTGAGTCGTGCGCAGGCCGCGCTGGGTGCGCACGACGCCGTCACGTCCGAGTTGGAATTCCGTGCTGCACTGCAGATCGAGCCGCGCTCCGGGACCGCGTATTTGCGGCTTGCCAACCTGGCCATGGAAGCGGGTGAGTCTGATCGCGTTCGGGAGTGGGCCCGTGCTGCGCTGTCACGCGATGACCGTCTGTGGAGGGCCTGGGCGCTGCTTGCCACGAACCCCCAGGAGAGTCGAGACGAAGCGTTTCTGCCTCGTCTGCAGGAGGCGGCGCGCAATGCTGCGCAGGAGCCCGGTGCCGCGCCCCTCCATTTTGCCCTTGGCTGGATACACGAGCAGCATGGCGAGTACGACGAGGCCTTCGCGGCCTATGCGCTTGGCAACCGCATCCAGGGCCGCCACCGGGCCTACGATCGAGCGCTGCAGGAGGCGTACGTAGACGATCTCGTCGAGGCGGTCGATGTGGACTTTACGCAGCGCGCCTCAGTCGTCGGTGTAGATGATCCGGGTGCCATCTTCATATGCGGCATGCCGCGTTCCGGGACGACTTTGATCGAGACTGTTCTTGCCAGTCACCCGGAGGTGACTGCAGGAGGCGAGATGCTCTACGTTCACGACTGGCTGCGCCGCACGGTCGGGACATCACACCTGCACAAGACCGGATCGTGGTTGCGCGGCGCGCCCGATGCGCAGCTGCACGCCCTGGCGCACGAGTGGCATGCTCATCTCCAACGCATTGCGGCGGGCGCGGCACGGGTCACGGATAAAATGCCCGGCAATTACCATCTACTTGGTTTGATCCACGCCTGCTTCCCCAACGCCGCAATCATATATGTACATCGCGACCCACGCGATTCAGGGCTGTCCTGTTTTACCACCCATTTTGAGCGGGGCCATTTCTTCTCGCACGACCTGGATTCCATAGGTCACTATTACCAGTTGCATAAACGGCTTATGGATCACTGGCGTGGGGCGCTGGGCCCGGAACGACTCATTGAAATCAAATACGAGGATTTGGTTGCACGGCCGGAAGAGGAGATCCGGCGCTTGCTCTCAGCGCTGAGTCTCTCCTGGGATCCGGCGTGCCTCAGGTTTTACGACCACCGCCGTAATGTGCAAACTGCCAGTCTGACTCAGGTTCGTCAGCCGCTGTACAGTACATCGGTTGGCCGCTGGCGCCGTTTTGAATCCTATCTCGGCCCGCTTCTCGAGGCTCTGGGCGACCCCCCTCTCTCTCCTCGACAATAAATAGAGCCGCCTTACTGCATTCCAGAGTAACCAACTTCTGGACGATGGTTGATTACTCTGGCAGTGTCATGCCCACCGAATGGTAGCCGGCATCGACGTAGAGCGTTTCGCCGGTAATGCCGCGGGCCAGGTCTGAGCACAGGAAAGCCGCGGCATCGCCGACTTCTTCCGCGCTGATGCTGCGTCCCAGCGGGGCCGTATTGGCGACGTGTTCCAGCATTTTCCGGAAGCCGGCAATGCCCGCCGCCGCCAGCGTCTTGATCGGGCCGGCGGAAATGGCGTTCACGCGAATGTTCTCCGATCCCAGATCCTGCGCCAGGAAGCGCACGGCCGATTCCAGGCTGGCCTTGGCTGGACCCATCACGTTGTAGTGGGGCAAAGCCCGCACGGCGCCCAGATAGCTCAGGGTGAGCACGCTACCGCCGTTTTGCGCCAGGTGCGGACGGGCGGCGCGGGTCAGCGCGACCAGGCTGTAGGCGCTGATGTCCTGGGCGATACGCCAGGCTTCGCGCGAGGTGGAATCGGTAAATCCACCGGTCAGGGCCTCACGTGGCGCAAAGCCCACCGAATGTACCAGGATGTCGATTCCGCCCAGCGCCTTGCTGGTGTCGGCAATGAGTTTTTCGATGGCGGCGTCTTCAGAGACGTCGCATTCAAATACGGCTTCGGTACCCAGTTCCTGGCCCATGTCGCGGGCGCGTCCGGCCAGCTTTTCGCCCTGATAGCCAAAGGCAAGCCGGGCACCTTCACGATGCATGGAACGGGCAATGCCCCAGGCGATGGAACGGTTACTGGCGAGGCCGACGATAAGAGCACGCTTGCCTTGAAGAAAGCTCATGATGCAAAAAAATCCTTCAGAATTGGTTGCGCACGTCCACGAACAGGGTCAGCCGCTGCCCGATATGCAGGATGCTGGAGAGCGACAGGGCGTTCCAGCTTGCCAGTTTGTGCAGCGATACGTTGAAGTGATCCGAAATGGACGACAGCGAATCGCCGCTGTGTACCACATAGTGGATGCGGCGCAATGCGCTCACCGGATAGCGGTTACTGCGCGATGCGATCGGCTGGCTGCTCGCTGAGCGCCAGATCACGAGCTTCTGACCGACATGCAACGTGTCATGAGGTGCCATGCTGTTCCATTTGGCAATGTCGGCGACGCTGACGTGATAGAGACGCGACAGTCCCCACAGGGTGTCACCTCCACGCGCACGCACCACAACTTTGCTTGCGCCGTGGCGCTGGTGTTGCGTTGTTGCGACCCGCATGGGTTGGGAGAGTACGTAGCGGGTGTAGTGCTGGTGTGCCGAAGGCACCATGAGCGTATGTCCGGCGCGAATCATGTTACCGCGCAGATTATTACGGTGCCTTAATTCCGCAACCGTGGTGTGGTAGCGGCGCGCGATAACCCCGAGGCTTTCTCCGGGGCGTACGCGGTGGCCTACCCACTGCACTTCGATCTGTTTGTTCATGGTGTCCAGCTTGGACATGAAGGCATCTTTGCGATCGAGCGGAATCAGCAGGGTAACCGAAGCATCGGGTGGCGTGGCCCAGCGGTTGTAGCCGGGATTGAGCAGATACATCTGCTTGAGGCTGATGCCCACCAGGTTGGCGGCCACGGCGAGATCGATTTGCCCATCCAGTGGTATATGTG
>JBOHZI010000250.1:0-3822 GCA_050738295.1 Gammaproteobacteria bacterium | reverse complement strand
GTCCAGCACTACCCGCTCGCCGTCGTAGCGGATGCGGTTTTCCGGGCGTGGTAAATCTTCGCTGGAGAGCCAGAAGTCCATCGAATGTTGCGCCATTTTTTCGAACGGCATATCCGGCAGCCATTCCAGCCACTCGGGCAGTGCTTCGCCGCGAATCTGTGCGGCGTGCGAGGTCGCACACATCTGCATCAGGCCGAGCGGATACTCCCAATCGTCGGCGCCGAAATAGAAATCGCTAAGCGCCAGCGTCTTCTGGAAAACCGTCTCGTTGGGTTCGCGCAGTATTGCCATCAATACCGACTGATTGTGGCGGATGTAATTGCGCCCGAGCTGATCGGAGCCGTTGGCAAGGCCGTTGGGGTGTTTGTCGTTGGCCGAGCGCAGCAACAGCAGTGCCGAACTCAATGCGCCGCAGGCCACCACCACGATGTCGGCCGAGTAGGTTTCCTTCGCGCCATCGCGTTCGACCTGCACCGTGTCGACTGTGCGCCCCGACGCATCGGTGTCAAGCTTCGATACGTAGGCGCTGGTCAAGAGCGTGACGTTGTCGTGGGCCGCGAGCATCGGATCAATGCACATCACCTGTGCGTCGGACTTGCCGTTCAGCGGGCTGGGAAAGCCGTCGAAGTAGGGGTTGCGAAAACAGATGCTGGTTGGCGTCGTCTTGCCATCTTTTTCGTCAAGAAGGACACCGAGTGGCAGATGGAAAGGGTGCAATCCATCGGCGACGAAGCTGTCGTTCAGAGCCTGTATACGCGGTTCGTGCGTGACCGCCGGATACGGAAACGGCCCGCTCGTGTGCGGTTCGTTCGGGTCTTCGCCGCGTTTGCCGTGTACGTGGAACAGCCGTTCGGCTTCTGCGTAATAAGGTTCGAACGCGGCGTATTTAAGCGGCCAGGCGGGAGACACACCGTCGACGTGCTGGATCTCGTCGAAGTCGCGTTCGCGCAGGCGAAACAGCGCAGCGCCATACACCTTCGAGTTGCCGCCGACATAGTAGTGCAGGCCCGGGTGGAACGATTCGCCGTCCTTGCCGTACCAGGTTTCCGGCGCCTGATAGATGCCCTGTACGAAGACTTTGTACGGATCCCAGTTGTCCATGGAACGTGGCAGGTAGTCACCGCGTTCGATAATCAGGATGCGTTTGCCGGTGGGGGCTAGGCGATGCGCGAGTGACGCCCCGCCCGGACCGCTGCCGATGACGATCAGATCGTAGTGCGTATCCGTGCTGCGCTTATCCACCGGTAGCGAAGCCGGGGAATAGCGTCATACCGCCGTCCACGAAGAGCGTCGCGCCGGTGACGTAATCCGCGGCATCGGAGGCGAGCCAGACTGCTGCACGGGCGATGTCGTCCGGCTCGCCGATCCGCTTGTACGGAACCAGTTTCATCAGTTCGGCGTAGGCTTCGGGCGTTTTCCAGGCCGCGGTGTTGATGGGTGTGCGGATCGCGCCCGGCCCGATGCTATTGACACGGATGCGATGCGGCGCGAGTTCCTGCGCCATGCTTTGCATCAATTGCATTATGCCGCCCTTGGAGGCTGCGTAGTTGGCATGCCCCGCCCAGGGGATTTCCTGGTGCACCGAACTCATGCAGATGACCTTGCCCAAGGCGACGGAGACGGACTCGTCGAGGCCGCGGCGCTTGAATTCGCGCACTGCCGCACGGTTGCACAAAAACTGTCCGGTCAGGTTTACGCCGATGACCGTGTTCCACTGCTCGAGCGTCATCTTGTCGAATGGCGCATCGCGCTGCAGGCCGGCATTGCTGACCGAGATGTGAAGTGTGCCGAAGTGATCGACCGCCTTGGCGAACATCTTCTCGACTTCTTCTTCCTTGCTGACGTCCGCTTTCAAGGCAATCGCGCGTCGCCCGAAACCTTCGATCTGATGCGCGACCTCTTCGGCGGATTCGGGATTGACGACATAGTTGACGGCGACATCCGCGCCGGCCTGCGCCAACCCCAAGGCAACCGCACGACCGATGCCGGAATTGGCCCCCGTCACCAGCGCCGATTGGCCCTTGAGCACCGTGGTATAAGTAGTGTGCGGCAGCCTTGAGTCGTCCGGCGAAGCCGGTGCCGCAGGATCTTTGGATGAATTTGAGGCACTCATCTGACTCTCCTTCGCGTTCGGGTGATGGTTTACCAGCATACGCCAGACAAAAACCGTCGTACCATTCGGCGGACGGGTAAAGGAGTAGAAACGGGGATAAGAACAGAGCTAGCGCACTCTCGCCCTGCGAGCGATTTTTCCGACGTTGTCTGCGTTGGCGCAGTTACCCGGAAGTTTCTGGCGTAGGAGCTTCGCGCGGGTGGGTAAGCACAGTGTGGATCACCAGGTTGCGCTCGAAATACACTGTAAAGTCGGCGTATACCCAGCGGATGATCGGTGGCTTGAGCGGCCCCTGAGCGGTGCTGGGAGTTGGCGCCATCTTTTGTTCGGGGGCGCCGAAGCGGGCTTGCACTTGCTGCATGGTCATGTCGCGCGTGGGGTAAGCCGAAGGCGCGGCTTGCTGGCTGGCTGCCGTGGTTCCACTGGCAGCGAACGCCACCGGCGCGGCGAGGCAGGCCACTAAAATAAGTGAACGATATTGGCTCATTGCGTGAAGACCTTCGTAATCCCTGCGCAGAATATAGCATTAACCGGGATGATCGGCTGTAGGAAATCGCTGATCCGGACGTATGTGCTGCTACTCCCAACCCGGGCAAGGCCTCACCCAGCGGGTCTGGCTAGTTGACGCAGACCCGCCCGCAGGGAGTTGCGGAGAAGTTTGCCTGCTGTGTTGCGCCCGCTTAACGTAGAATGACCATGCTTTCGCGAACGCGCCTTGCAGGCGGACTTCTCCGCAACTCTGAGTGAGGCCTTGCCCGGGTTGGGAGTAGTAAATACCCTCATGTTCAGACCGCTGCCACTGGCCCTCGGATTGCGCTATCTGCGCGTGCGCCGGCGTACCCGGTTTGTCTCGGTGGTGGCGCTGGTGGCCGTACTGGGCGTGGCGCTTGGCGTAGCCGCGCTGATTATCGTGCTCTCGGTGATGAACGGCATGGCCGATGCACTCACGGGCCAGATTCTTGCCGTGACGCCGCAGGTCACGGTCAGCGCGCCTTCGGGCCGAACCCTGCCTGGCGGGACGGCGCTGGCCCGTAAATTGCGCGCCCGGCCGGGCGTTACCGGTGTCAGTCTGTTTGCCGCGCGTGAGGTGATCGTCGGTCATGGTGGCGAGCTAGCTGGCGCCCGACTCAAAGGTGTACAAACGGGCACGGAAGAGCGCGACGCCTATTCGGGACTGAACTTGCTGGCTGGTTCCTTTTCCGCTCTAGCGCACACGCCCTGGGGAATCGTGCTCGGGCGCGATCTTGCGCTCAATCTGAATGCGTTCCCGGGCGACAAGATCACGGTGGTATTGCCGTACGGTCTGGTTACACCAGTCGGGTTTGTGCCACGTACCCGCCGCTTTACCGTGGTCGGCATTTTTTATTCGGGGCAAGCCGAGTACGACGCCGGTTTGGCGTTGACGCGCTTGCCCGATGCCGAGCGCCTGTTCGCGCTGGCTGCGCCCAATGCGTTGTCGCTGCGTCTCAAGCGGCCATTTGCAGCGGACGATTTTGCTCGCGAATTACGCTCGCAGTTGCCCTCTGACGTGCAGATTCAAACTTGGCGCGACGGGCATCGCAGCCTGTTTTCAGCGCTGGCGAACGAGCAACGCATGATGTTTATTCTGGTGGCACTGGCGGTGCTCATTGCCGCCTTCAATATTCTCGGCGTGCTCGCCGTGCTGGTGGCCGACAAGCGCGCGGAAATTGCGGTGCTGACAGGTATGG
>JBOHZI010000249.1:0-3835 GCA_050738295.1 Gammaproteobacteria bacterium | reverse complement strand
CTCGCGCAGCACCCGCACGCTGTGACCCAAGGGCGCGAAATCCGCATAGCCGCGGCAGTCGATCGCCTGCTGCGGGCATGCCTTCACGCAGGAGTAGCATTCCCAGCACATGTTGGGTTCGATGTTATATGCACGGCGATACGTGGGATCGATGTGCATGATGTCCGAGGGACAGATATCGACGCAGTACCCGCAGCCGTCGCAGCTCGCCATGTAGACAAACGTGGGCATGGACGATGTTCCTCAGTAATTATGCGGTTGGCGGCGGGCGCTTCCGAACGCCGCGGGGCGATCGGCCGGGGCGGGCAGGTTGGCGCGGAAGCCGTTCGCGTGCTCGATGCGTCGCTGCAATGCCGCCGCGGGCTTGTAGAACATATGGGCGAACTTGGACCACGGCACCGAGCCAAACAGGACGGTGTTGGAGAGCAGATAGAGGCCAAAAGACGCGTTTGCCCAGGCGTGGTCACCCGACGCCTGGAAGCCGCCCCAGATCAGCGCAAATGCCGCGCTCGCGAGCAGCGAAAGGACGAAGAGGTCGGCCCGAACCAACCGCAGCGGCGACCGCCCTTCCGCCACGACGTCCACACGCTGCAGGAGCCAGAACCAGAGGCCTCCGACACAAACCAACACGGCGCCGAGATACCAGAGCTCGGGCACGATGGCCGGTCCCGGTGCGGCAGCCGTGGGATAGGCGAAGACCATGACGGCCGTGGTGACGACGTAAAGGACGAAGCCATACATCGTCAGGAGGTGCGTGACCCGTCGCAATATGCCGCAGAACTCACCCGCCGCCAGGACCGAAACCACGATGGTTTTCGCGGCCAGCGCGGCCGTCTCGCCTGCAGCCACCCGACGTCTGGCGCCGAAGCTCGCGATCCGCCGGTGTTTGAAGAAGTACTTGGCGCTTCCTTTGTGAGCGAGGTCGACCAGCGTGCCGCAGACGACCAGCAGGAACATCACCGCCACGTAGATCTGCATCGCGATCGGCGGGATGGATGCCGGAAGCGCGGCGAACGGGTTGTGCATGAACACTGGCTATTCCCCGACAAATGTCGCAAGCCGAACGATCCGAAAACTCTATCCCCGGCCGCGGCAGTCCGCAATAATCGGCTCAATGAATAAAATAGATAGCTTTAATATGCTAAACTGATCAATTGTGACGTTGGATCAACTACGCGTCTTCGTCGAGGTTGCCGAACGGGGGCATGTCACCCGTGCCGCGGAGGCGCTGCGGATGAGCCAGTCGGCCGCCTCGGCGGCCATTGCCGCACTGGAAGACCGCTATCAAATCAGGCTGTTCGATCGTGTCGGCCGCGGCATCCATCTGACCGAGCCGGGTCGGATATTCCTGCGCGAAGCCCGCGCGGTACTCGATCGCGCCTCGATGGCGCGCTCCGTGCTGCAGGACCTCGCCGGCTGCCCGCCGGGCCCGATTGCCCTCGCAGCCAGCCAGACCATTGCGACATATTGGCTGCCCCGACGGCTCGCTGCCTTCCACGCCGCCAATCCCCGCGTGCGACTCGACGTGGTGATCCGCAACACGCGCGAAGTCGAGACTGCGGTTGCCGACGGCGAAGTCAGCATGGGGCTGGTGGAAGGACCCACGCAGCACCCGGCGCTCGTGCGCACGCACCTCGATTACGATCAGATGGTGCTGGTGGTTGCCGCGGATCGCGCACCGCTGCCCATCGGGCCCTCGGGCAAACTCGATCTGCGCGCGCTCAACTGGGTCATCCGCGAGCCGGGATCGGGCACGCGCCGCGGGCTCGAGGACTGGGTGGGCCAGCAGGGTCTGTCGCCCGAAGATCTCAATATATTCCTCGTACTGCCCGCCAACGAGGCGGTGCGCGAAGCGGTGGAGGCCGGCGTTGGCGCGACGATCATCTCGCGCCACGTCGTCGCATCGGCCATTGCGGCGGGAACTCTCGTGGAGATTCCGATTGAATTGCCGCAACGCGAATTCGCGTTGGTACGCCACCGCGAACGTCATGCGACGTTGACGCAAAAAGCGCTGGTGGAACATCTGAGCGGCGATATTGCCGGCCGCCCTGCCGCCGCAATCGCGGATGCTGCGGGCTCTCGCTAGAAAGCGCGGCGCGAAGAGTTCGCGAGTCCCCCAATCACGCGTGCACGGATGCGCTCGCTTGACGACGCCCGTCCCGATGGATTATTTTCAGATTGCCTTTTATGGGGGCCCGATGCATCTTCTTCCGGTGGGCTCTTACCAAGCCTCCGGTCCAGCTGAGTTCTAAATGTCCGCTTCCGGGCGCGAGAAATCGCTCGAAGAGCCAGTGACACTTCTATGAACCTGAGATGGCTAGAAGATTTTCTTGCAGTATGTGAAACGCGCAGTTTTACCGAGGCCGCGCGCAACCGCTTCCTGACGCAGTCCGCGCTCAGCAAGCACATGCAGGCTTTGGAGATCTGGTTGGGGGCGGGAACGTTGCTCGACCGATCGACGAATCCGGTGGGAATCACCAGCGCCGGGCTGTCATTCAAGGAGACGGCGTCACAAATCGTCACGCTCCTCAACGCCGCGCGTCGCGCCGCCTCCAACAGCAAGGTGTCCAGCAAGAACATCTACGTTTCGTCCACTCACTCGCTGTCCGCGACGTTCGTCCCGGTGCTGTCGAAGCTCCTCTACGAGGAGCTGTCCAACCAGACGGTGTGCCTGCACGTCAGCGCTAACAACTTCCGCGAGGCGTTGTCGCGATACGAGCGCGCCGAATGCGACTATTTCCTGTGCTACGACAGTCCCGTGCAGGGCATCGACCTCGACCACGATGAGCATTCCAAGCTCACGCTCGGCACCGACTACCTGGTTCCGGTCAGCATACCGGCCAAGCAGAGCAACAAGCCCTACTACGCGATCACGCGCGCATCGGAACGGCCATTGCCTTATCTGGGATATACCGAAGACTCGCATCTCGGCAGGGTGTTGGAAAACCATCCGGCGTTCACGCACATCGCCGACAGGCTGGTGGCGCACGCGAAGAGTGCTTATTCGGAAACGCTGCGCGCCGGCGTACTGACAGGGCTCGGAGTAGCCTGGCTGCCATACAGCCTGATAAGAAGCAATCTCGAAGCCGGGGACCTCACGTTGGCCAGCAATGACGCCGCTCACTACATCCCGCTGACCATAGACGTCTACCGCCAGAAAAGAGCCTCGCGCGACGAGGTTCTGAAGTGTTGGGAAATCTGGCGAACCAACATCGGAAGCCTCCATTACCTGACGCCGGCGCTGCCGGGAATCGCCGACCGCGCGCACGTTGCCGCTTCAGCGAGGCGGAGCCAGGCGAGCTAGCGCGAGCGTATCCGAAGTCGCGGCCAGCGCCTTCATCATGCAGACCGAGCTCACCGGGCAGAGCGAGCGGAACTCCTCACTCGCCTGCACGGCCGAAGCAGCCGCGCCGCGCTCAATGACGCGATAGCCGTGGCGCTCGAAAAATGGCGCGGCGGTCTGGGTCAGCAGGACGAGCTCCTCGATCCCCGATGCGTGCGCACGCCGCTCGAGCTCGTGCACGATGCGCTGGCCGAGCCCCGTTCCGCGGCGATCGGCCGCCACGACGACCGATCGCAACAGCGCGGCCGCACCGAAGCGCGCGAGGGCGCCGGCGCCGATCAGCTGCGCCCCTTCCTGAGCCACCACGAATTCCGGACGCGACGAAGCCAGGTCGCTCGTCGGCAGCCCATTGCGCTCGAGGAGCAGGCAGATGCCCCGCATATCCCGCGGATCAGCCGCACGCAATTGCAGCATCGGATCACACCTCCTGCCACACCACGCCGGCTCCGTTACGCAGCCTGGTGGATTTCCACCGTAACGTGGGAAAGCATC
>JBOHZI010000248.1:0-3843 GCA_050738295.1 Gammaproteobacteria bacterium | reverse complement strand
ACACCTGGACCGCCTGGAGAGTTACTTCATCGAGAAGAGGAAACGCAAAACATGAGCATCAACACTGGTGACTATAAAACCATGGAATTGAATTTCCAGCGGACCATCCCGGCTTCGCCGGCGGAGGTTTACGACGCCTGGCTGGATACCCAGAACCCGGGCAATCCCTGGTATCAGTCCGACCGGCTGGACTTCAAACCGAAGCAGGGTGGCTTGTATCACTTCATGCACATCAAAGACCCCGCGAAAGGAGAGATGCCCCATTACGGGCGCTTCGTCGAGCTCAACCGCCCGCACCGGATACAACTGGCATGGATATCCCTGTTCACGCGCGGTCTGGAATCCGCGGTGACGGTGACTTTCGAAGCGAAGGGACAGGACACGCTCCTGACGCTGAAGCACGCAAACCTGCCGGACGACAGTTACGGCCATGGCCACAAGCACTGGGAAGTTCTCCTGGAGCAATTGGCTGCGCGTTTCCCAGCCAAACAAAACTGAATCAGCTTATACGCATACGTCGCTGCGAACGCAGGCGAACGCAAACCCTGAATACGCAGGAAGGAGAGTGATTATGAAAACGCATATGACTGGCACACGTAATGAGTGGCTGAAAGCCCGGCTCGAATTGCTCGACGCGGAAAAGGAGTTGACGCGCCGCAGCGACGAACTGGCGCAACGGCGTCAGGCATTGCCGTGGGTGCAGGTCGAAAAGGAATACAAATTCGAAACCGATGCAGGCAAAGCCTCGCTGGCGGATCTTTTTCACGGACGCTCACAACTGCTGATTTATCATTTCATGTTTGGTCCGGACTATACAGCAGGCTGTCCGACCTGCTCGACGATTGCGGACAGCTTCAACGGGTTTGCGACTCACTTAGCCAACCACGACGTCATGTTGATGGCGGTATCTTTGGCGCCGTTCGCAAAGATCCAGGCGTACAAGCAGCGGATGGAGTGGACGTTTCCGTGGGCGTCATCGTTCGGCGGCGATTTCAATGCCGATTTCAACATCTCGTTCACCGAGGAACAGCAGCGCGAGGGTGGCATCGAATACAACTATCGGCGCGAGCCGCCAGCCGCGCAGATTTCATTCACGATGGGTAAGGAAGCCGGCGACGAATCGCCTCCCGCCAAGAACGCCACCATGGCCGGAACCGACGTGTCTACCTACCTGCGCGAGAGGCCGGGCATGAGCGCATTCGTGCTGGAAGACGGCGCCGTCTATCACACCTACTCCAGCTTCGCGCGCGGGCTGGACGGCCTGTGGGGCATGTACCAGTGGCTCGACCGTGCGCCCAGGGGTCGCAACGAAACAGGCATGTGGTGGCGCCGCCACGATGAGTACGCCAACCACTGAGCAGCATCATGGCTAGTGTCTGTGCAAGCAGCGCACGGGAGCCCACGCAACGACAGTTTTCCGGGCGTGCGTTCTTCGCTGTCTCGACATTGCTTTTCGTTGTCAGTGCGTTAGCAACGATTGCCTGGTGCAGGTCCATGTCGGCGATGGGCGGCATGTCGATGCCTGGCGGCTGGACGCTATCCATGACCTGGATGCGGATGCCTGGACAGACATGGTTTGGTGTAGCAGTGGGGTTTCTTGGTATGTGGATGGTCATGATGGCAGCGATGATGTTGCCGTCGTTCATCCCGATGCTGTGGCGCTATCGGCGCGCTGTTGCGTACACACGCGGAATGCAGCTTGCACAACTTAGCGTGCTCGTGAGCCTCGGATATTTCTGCGTATGGATGCTGTTTGGCATGCTGGTTTTCCCACTGGGCGCAGCGCTCGCCGCAGTCGAAATGCAGCAACCGCTGCTGGCGCGTGCTGTACCGTTCGCCGGCGCGGCGATGGTTCTTCTCGCCGGTGCATTTCAGTTCACTAAATGGAAGTCCCATTATCTCGCTTGCTGTCGAGAATCACCCGGACACATTTCAGCCGATACCGCGACAGCCTGGCGTCATGGTTTGCGTCTTGGTGTTCATTGCAGCTATTGCTGTGGTGGTTTGATGACCATCCTGCTCATCGTCGGAGTCATGGACCTGCGCGCGATGATGGTCGTGACGGCTGCGATCACCGCTGAACGTCTCATTCCGAATGGCCGGCATGTCGCACGCATTATCGGCGTTACCGTGATGGGGTCAGGATTGTTGCTGATCCTGGACGCAGTGCACAATGCAATCAATTTAAGCGTGGCAACCTAAGAAACTGGCAGCTGGATTAATTAAAGACGTCGGCTTGGATCCCGTTGACGCCGGCCCGTTGCAGATTGCGCGCTATGCCGAACCATTCACGCTATTGATTGCCCAACTGGCTTACGAAGGCACAGAAGATCCTGAACTCGCTTACCGATTTGAACGATTCCGGGAGTAAGTGCACAGGTCGGGGATCAGATCTCTGGTCCGGCCTCAACCGTACGTGCTCGATTGTGTCTTCAGTGCGGACTCGGTCTTGGATGGGTTCTGCAAGCCGCCCAGCAGACTCATCAAACTCATCTGCACGGCTTCTGCCACGGGGAAAGTGCGTTCGCTGCCGATTTCACCCACGCATTCGAGACAGCCGGTGATGATGAGCGATGTCAGTCCGTGCACGTGCGCCCAGACGGCGAGGCCAAATCCGTCGATGTCCCCTTCCCGCAAATAGCCCGCCTGCTGCATGCGACGAAGCTGGCCGGTGAGGGCTTCGAATGCAGCGTTGCCCGCGGACTGCAGCTCCGGATACTCGCCGTGTTCCGCCGCCAGTTCCTCGCTCGCGAACATCAGCTTGTAGAGCGCAGGACTTTCCGTGCCGAAGCGCACGTATGCAGTGCCCATGTGCAGGAACTGCTCGGCAGGCACATCCTGTCCCTTGATCGAAGTCTCCAGCGCTTCCTGGAGTCGGTTGAAACCCACCGCGGCAATGGCGGCGAGCAGTGCGTTCTTGTCTTTGAAATGGGAGTACGGCGCGGCGTGACTCACGCCCACGCGGCCGGCCAGATCCCGCAGAGTAAAGTCCGCGTTGCCGTTTTGTTCCAAGAGCGATATGCCTGCATCAACCAGCGCGTTACTCAAGTCGCCGTGATGGTAGGCGCTCTTGAGCAGGCGCGAGACGCGTGAGGCGGGACAATTCTTCATTCGGGCGGTCATCCTCGCATCATATAGGAAAGCGGCGCCGACGCCGTCCCTTCATCGAAGCACGCCGGTCGCCCACCAAATTATTTTCGCCCTAATCTTGACAACGGTAAGATTCGAGAGGCACAATCTACGCCCCAAACTTACCACTGTCAAGATTGGTGCATCCATGAATGCCAAAACCCGTCTTTTTCCGCTGGTTTCGCTGAGTCTGATCCTGGCCGCGAGCAGCCTGCTCAGCGCCTGCCACAGTGCCAAGGCGACGCTGCCGGCCAAACCCGTGATCGCACTCACGCTCAGCCCCACCGACACCACTGCCCGGGACGAATACAGCGGCGACGTACACGCCCGCTATGAATCGGATCTGGGGTTCCGGGTGGCGGGCAAGATCGTGACCCGCTATGTGAACCTCGGAGACAAGGTGAGGCGCGGCGAGCTGCTGGCAAAACTGGATCAGGGGGATGCAGAACTCGATAAAGATGCCGCTCAGGCAGCACTTGCCGCAAGCAAAACAGGATATGAAACTGCGCAGCGCGAACTTGCGCGCTATGCGGCGCTGGTAAAGACCGGCGTGGTGAGTCGTTCTGCCTATGAACACGAACAGGATCTTTTCGCCACCGCCAAAGCGAACTACGAGCAAGCGGAACGTGCTTACGAACTGCGTGGCAATCAGTTGGCATACACAGCGTTGCGCGCGGACCATGACGGTGTGATCACTGCCGTGGACGCGGAGGC
>JBOHZI010000247.1:0-3844 GCA_050738295.1 Gammaproteobacteria bacterium | reverse complement strand
CGGGGCTGCCAAGCCCCATCTTCTTGAGATCGAAGCCCTTGAGGACGTTGAGCATTTCCAGCGTGGCAAAACCCTGTCCGTTCGGCGGCAGCTCGTAAACGTCGTAACCGCGGTAGTCGACCGATTGCGGCGTCACCCATTCGCCGTGGAAATCCGCGAAATCCGAATAGGCCGGGCCGGTGCCGATGCGCTTGAAAAAGTCCGCCATGACGTGCGCGATCTTGCCCTTGTAGAACGCGTCGCGACCGCCCTTGGCGATCAGCGTGAGCGTATGCGCCATGTCCGGGTTCCGGAAGATTTCCCCTTGGTGCGGCGTGTGGCCGTCGATCAGAAACACCTTCTGCGCATTCTCGAATTCCTTGATCAGGCCGCGATGCTTTTCGAACGCTTTCCAGTTGCCTTTCCAGTACTCGGCCACGACTTCGGTGACCGGAAAGCCGTGGGTGGCGTAATAAATGGCCGGCGCCAGATCCACGCTGATCGGCAATTTGCCGAATTTCGCGTGCAGCGCGAACCAGGTATCGACGATGCCGGGCACTGTCACCGGCAACGGCCCGAGCAATGGAATCTGGTCGGTCGGCTTCATGCCGGCCTTCTCGTAAGCCGCTTTCACTTGCGCCTGCATCGCTTTCAGCGAACGGCCCCTGGGCGACCAGCCGGAGCCGTTGTAGCCATAGAGCTTGTGGGTTTTCGGATCCCACACGATCACGAATGCGTCGGCTCCCATCCCGTTGAGCACCGGCTCCATGAGACACAGCATCGCGCTGGTCGCGATCGCGGCATCGACGGCGCTGCCGCCCTTCTTGAGAATTTCGATGCCGGCCTGCGAGGCCAGCGGCTGCTCGCTCGCGATCATGCCGTGCTGCGCAAGCACCGGCGAACGCGTCGCCCACGGTTGCCCGGCGTAGTGATCACCTCGGCTCACGCCGGCGTGCGCGCCGGGGGCGCCTGCGAAAACTGACAATACGCCGATGGTTACAGCCAGCACACCCTGCTGCAGCCGACCCGCGCGACAGTCAGGTTTGCCTGGAGCGATGGTGAAGCGCATGAGGACCTCCCGAAGTGTGATAGCCGGGTTTTTCCGCCCAGGGTCATTGCGCGTCGGCAGACGATCCCTGTTGGCTCCGCCATGATGGCGCACCCAATGCCTTGCCGCCAAACCGCGGGTGGAGGCTCAAACCAGGGTACGGCTCACCTGCGGGTTTGCCATCGGCCCCCAGTTGCGGGGAACGGGCGAAGCTGCCGGAAAAACGTGGAAACTCCACCGGGCTTTCCCATCCATCCTTGCTGACCGACGAGACGCCGAAAAAGAAGTCGTCGATGATGACCTTGTTCAATACCACCGAGTCTGCGTTGCCCGCGGCTTGCTTGTGCTGCCATTGCGGCGCCGTGGTCTCGCGCCACCAGGCGTTGTGGCTTGCCGCGCCGGGCGCAGACTTCCACGACAGCTTGGTGCTGTATCTGCCCATGCCCCTGCCGGCAGTCCTGACCTTGAGGTCGAGCGGCGGCGAAGGAGCCATTGCCATTGACGCCAGCGTGATCGCATCCAGCCGGGCTACGTTGGCGAGGTAATCGAAATCCACCCACTTGATCACGTCGCCGTAATGCACGCCGTTTTCGACCCGCACGACCTGATGCTGGCGGCTGTAGGTTTCGTAAGACTCGGCGAGGCGCACCGCCGGATAGCCCTGTGCAAGGAACGCCTCCTCGTCGCCGCCGCGTCCGAAGCGGTCCGTGCGATAGACGATGCGGACGTGGAAATCCTTCAGGTACTCTTCGGCGAGCGCCGCCATGTAGCGCGCGACATTGCGTGAGGGCGAATCCGAGAGGCCGCCGAGAAACCGGGTGAGTGCAGCCTGCTCGAGTGTCTCGTTGCTCTTGGTGCCCTCCGAATATACGCGCAGCGTATGCGGATCGTGACGACCCGCGCCGCCATGGTCGTTGCCGACCATGTCGTTGTTGATATCGGCCTCGACGTTCCAGTCATGGTCGGACGCGTACTGGGCGATGATCCTGCCGCCGTACAGGCCCTGCTCTTCGCCCGAATCGGCCGAATACACCAGCGTCGCCGGAAACTTGAAGTGGCTGAGGACCCGCGCGGTCTCGATCAGTGCCGAAACTCCGGCCGCATCGTCGTCGGCACCCGGCGCGTCACCGGTGTTGTCCTTCCAATGGCTGGTGAACACGTTGCTGTTGATGGAGTCGATGTGCGCCGTCATCACGATGACGCGGTTGGGGTCGGTCGTGCCGCGCTGGATCGCAACCACGTCCACGACCTTGGCCCCATTCGGCTGCGGCATGCGCGGGCCAGTGAAAACCTGGGACGGCTTCACGACCTCGATGCAGCCGCCGCAAGCCTTCGAGATTTTCTCGAACTGCCCGGCTGCCCATTGGCGAGCGGCTTCGATTCCCCGCGTCCTGGAGTTCAACTGCAGGACGGTATTGCGCGTCCCGAAACCGACCAGCGCCGAATCATAGGCGTGCAGATTCGATGCGCGCACTGCCGCAACGATTTTCTCCAGTTGCTGGTGATGATTGGCAGGCGGAGCCGTCGCACCTGTGCCCGCTGCCAGTGCAGGCACCGCCGATATGACTGCCAACGCCAGAACCGCTGCAATTTCTCTGATACGCATCGAGCTACTCCTCACGTCTGAAAGCCAGCGGAAGCCACACGCCAGTGTGGCGTCCCACAAACACGTTGTCATTCCGGACGAGCCCCAGAGGAGTGAGATCCTGAATCCAGCTTCCATTCTCTCAGCAAACGCGGCATGGATTGACTCGCGGCATCCATCGACGCTTGTTTTTTCGGACCGTCGCAGCGTGCCCCGGACCTGATCGGGAACATCCGCATTTGTTTGCAATCCTGCAAACGCAGCCGGGTCCTGGTGCCTATGTTGCTGACGCGGCCGGATGACAATGGTTACCGGCGCCACCGACGGTGTCGACAGGGCAGTCGCTGGTGTCCCAGCGACTGCCCGATCGTATTCGGATGGGCGGCGCGCAGCACAATGATGTGCTGCACAACCGCTCCACCACGCCGCTGCAGTTGCCCGGCCGGCGCTAGAAGTTGACTGTCACGCGCGCCCAGTAATAGCGGCCGATCAGGTCGAAGTCGGATCCGTCCGACCCGCCATTGCCGAGACCGGTGGCGTTGTAGGGAAGGAACGGAGGCTGCTTGTTGAACGCGTTGTTGATGCCGAAATTGACCAGGGTCTTGATCGCCGGGATGTCGTACCCGACAGACAAATCGTTGTACGTGAACGCGCCATAACGCAGCACGTACGGGTTGCCCCTCGCAAAACCGGGCACGGCGCTGTAGTGGCGCGCCACGGCATGCGATCCGAGGTCGAAATGGTCAATGAACCGCATCCGCCACGAGGCACTCCAGTTCCCGAGCCGCCAACTCAACGCCCCCTGGGCCCGGAAGCGCGGTATCAATATCCCGATACCGCCGCCCACGTCGGTATTGATGTTGCCGACGAGGTCGAATTCCTGGTTGCCGGTGAGCCCCGGAGCCGTTTGCTGCTTGTACTGGGTCATGTAGGTGCTGTTGAACGTGACGTCGAATTGCCCGAACGAAAACCGCGGCAACAGGTACGACACATTGAAATCGACACCTTTCACGTCGATCCGGCCGAGGTTGACGGTCGGAGCGCGAATTTCACGGATCTGACCCGGGTTGGGCGTATCGGCACCGAAACGGTCGATCAGCGGGCAGAATTGAGTGAGACCGTTGAAGCACGCGGTCAGTACCGTGTTGGCGGATACCCCCGTGATGTTGTTGTTGAGGTAGATGCGCCACCAATCGGCAGCGACGGAAAGGCGGCCAGGCACGAACTTGGGT
>JBOHZI010000246.1:0-3878 GCA_050738295.1 Gammaproteobacteria bacterium | reverse complement strand
CTCACGCCGGTGTAACCTGCGATACCGCCCACGCCGGTGTTATGTTCGCTGCCGAAACCGCCGGTGCTCGTGGCGAAACGAACCCACCAGGTGCCGCCCGACTGGTAAACGAGATCGTCGCGCCCGTCGCCGTTGAGATCGACGAGGATAAGGTGGCCCGCCGGGAGAGTGAACGGGGATTGGGCGCCCGACCAACCGGAACTCCCCTGCTGCCACTGGAATTTAGTGGCGGGGAGGCAATTGCCACCGGCGCACTCGGTCACGTTCGCAAGCCGGCTGCGCTCGGAGCCCTGGCCGTCGGGAAGATAAGCAAGCGAATAATGCAGCGTCTCGGTGCCGTTATATTCGAGCGTGATCTTGTTCAGGCGCTGTTTCCAGACGATGAGATTGCCGGCCACATAGCGATGTACGACGGCATCGGCGGGCGCATCGACCCAGGAGAATACGAGACTGTGATCGGCGTCGGTGCCCTGCGTGCTGTTCGCACTCCATTCGACCTCGCTCACATACCAGGCATTGCTCCCGCTGGGTTGGCTGTAGTGAAACAGGATCGCGTTACCCGCAGGATCGCGAATGGCATCGAGTGCCCACACGCGGGCGACCTCGCCGCCGCCCGGTGCGCTCGCCCCAACCTCCGAGGCGTAGTAGCGCCCATATTCGTAAATCGTGCCGTCGGGGTGCAGGACGGTGAACCACTGCGGCCCGGAGGTCGGCGAGAAACCGCTGCCACCCGAGGTGTGCGAGATGATTTTAAGATGCGCCGTAGGCGAGACGTGGTAGGTGGCGCCATTGTCGCCGTAGGTTCCGCTATCGCCGGTCAGTTCCTGCCCATCGAGACAGAACCGGTCGCTCGCGCTCAGGGTGATCGAACGGGTATGACCGTCGAGCGCCATCTCTCCAGCGCAGCGCTTGATGACGCTCAGACCCGCAATGCCCACGCCGTAGCCGGCGCCGGCATGCCCGTTGCCGCTGACGTAGGCCAAAGCAAGCGAGGGCGCAAGGCCGTTTGTGCCGCCCGGTGCCGGCAGCGGCATCGTATAAGCTGACTCGCCCGCCGGAGTCACCGCGAAACTGCCGGCAATGGCGCCGACGGCGGTAGTCGCCTCGGCCAACGCATTACCGAAGATCAGTAACGCCAGCGTGGCCAGTGCACACAGAATCAGGCGTAGAGCGGTGCCATGCAGGAAGGGGTGACAGGCTTGTCCCGCCGGAACTCGCCGCCTAAACACGGGTCGATTCCTCTGCGGACTGCGGACTGCGGACTGCGGACTGCGGACTGCGGACTGCGGACTGCGGACTGCGATTAACTGTCTTATGGCCATTGGACTTCTCCAGCATTTTTTTTAAGTCCAACGCCGCGCTACAAAGGCAGCGCCGAACCGTTCTTTTAAGGTATAGCGCATGATCGGGCATTTGTCTACACTCAAAAACCCCAAAGCGCTACATCGCGGGCTTTTGTGTCGGTAAATTCTTACTTCAATAAACGAAACTCGCAGATACCCCGGTGCCAATGCGCTACCTGTCGTCTGGCTTTGGTCAAATCAAATGTGACATCGGCCATGTTATTTGCCCAAAAACGATCAAGCGTTATGTGCCGCGGCGTGATGCAACAATTCTGGGATGCTGCGCCACAGAATAAAGCCGCACATCAGAATCAGGAATACGCCGAACACCTGGCGCAGGCGCCGTTGAGGAATGCGGCGGGCAAACACGTTACCCACCAGGCTACCGAGCGCGCCGAGCAAGACAAACAGTCCGATGATTTTCCAGTCCAGCGTCTGACCGGAGCTGGAAAGTAGTTCGTGATGTTTGTAGAATCCGCTGATCGAATTGATCACGATCACGCTGAGACTGGTTGCCACCGCCCGGTGCATATCGAGACCGCCCAACAAAACGAGCGCCGGCACCAGCAGGAAACCACCCCCGACTCCGACGAAACCGGTTACCAGCCCCACTCCGACTCCGGCTGTGATCAGCCAGGGCAACGCGTATGCGTCGCGGGTCTCTTCCGCCAAGCGGGGCGGTTTGAGCATAAGCACAGCCGCAAGGCCCATGATGATCGCAAACACGGCCAGCTGCACGACCCCCGAGGCAAACTGTGAAACCCAGGCGCCGGCGTAGGTCGCAATCACACCGGGCACTCCGAACACCAGCACATGACGCCAACTCACCAGCCGTTGCAAGGCGTAGCGGGCCGCACCGACCAAAGCAATCGCGCCAACGATGACGAGCGAGCCGGCAATCGCCTGCTTGGGCGGTTGATGCAGCAGATACACCAACACCGGAACGGTCAGAATTGAACCGCCCGAACCCAGCAACCCCAGGCTGAGACCAACTACAAGTGCCCCCACCGCTGCATAAATCATGATTCGTTCTCTACCCGGCGGAGGAAAGACCTGAATTTACATACTACCCCCGATGATCCTTTAGTATAGAACCCAGGCGCGCTTTGGTTCGACATTCGTGATTCCTTCACCCCAGGTTCAAACTTTCCTGCATCCGGACACCTCGACATTTTCTCATGTCGTGTGGGATAGCGACTCCCGCCGGGCTGCCGTCATAGACAGCGTCCTGCATTACGAGGCCACATCGGGGCGCACCTCCACCCATTACGCCGACCAGATCATTCGGTTCATACGCGAAAATGGCCTTGAAACCGAGTGGGTGCTGGAAACGCATGCCCATGCGGATCACGTCACGGCGGGTGCCTACATCAAACGAACTCTGGGCGGCGCAAGCGGCATCGGAGCCGGCATCCGCGACGTGCAAAAGCATTTTCGCGACGTGTACAACCTGGAACGCGGTTTCCTGCCCGACGGTTCGCAATTCGATCATCTGTTCGAGGATGGTGAAATCTTCCGGGTCGGTAATATCGAAGCGCGGGCCATTGCCACACCCGGTCACACGCCCGATCATCTGACCTACCTTATCGGCGATGCCGCCTTCGTCGGCGACAGCCTGTTCATGCCAGACAGCGGTACCGCCCGTTGCGATTTTCCCGGTGGCAGCGCCGAAACCTTGTATCGATCGATCCAGCGCCTGTTCGAGCTTCCCGAAGCGACGCGTCTGTTCGTGCTGCACGACTATGGCCCCGGCGGCCGCGAGCGTCTCAACGAAACCACAGTTGGTGCCGAGAAGCACGATAACATCCACGTCGGCGGCACCCGTTCGGAAGCCGAATTCATAAAGTTGCGCACCGAACGCGACAACACCCTCGGCCTGCCGTCCCTGATCATCCCCGCCGTGCAGATCAATATCCGTGCCGGCGAACTCCCACCCGCCGAAGCGAACGAAATTCGCTATCTGAAGATCCCGCTCGATCGCGCCGACGCTTTTTCCACCACGGCAGATACCGACCCGTGCGCCAGGCAGAAATAAATGAGACGCATGGACGCAGCAACGACAAGAACGCCTTACTTTCTAGTGTGATGTCAGCCTTAACCCGCTCCAGCGCCTGCGAGCGCAATCGCGAGCCGATCCTGGCGGTATTGCGCGAGCATTTCTCTGATCGTTCGCGGGTGCTAGAAATCGGCAGCGGCACCGGTCAGCATGCCGTGCATTTTGCACAGGCCATGCCGCATCTGATGTGGCAGACTTCGGATCGCACGGAAAACCTTCCCGGTATCCGGCTGTGGCTGAAAGAGGCTGCACTGTCGAACACACCGGCGCCACTGGCTTTCGACGTTAACGAAGACTGGCCGACGAGTGAATACGATGCGCTGTTCAGTGCCAACACGCTGCACATCATGAGTTGGACCGAGGTCGAACGCCTGTTCAATGGAATCGATGCCCTGCTCGCGGACGACGCAACAGTCATCGTGTACGGCCCCTTCAACTACAAGGGCGAATTCACCAGCGCGAGCAACGCCGCTTTCGAT
>JBOHZI010000245.1:0-3892 GCA_050738295.1 Gammaproteobacteria bacterium | reverse complement strand
GCCAGACGCTGAACCACATGACTGCCACAACGGAAACCCGGCTTCGTGCACAGGCTATCGACCACGCACTCAATAAAGGCCTCGTGGCCTTCAAGACCGAGTTTGCCCGCCGTATGGATGTCCATGCCGGCGAGCAGCAATTGGCCGCCACGGATCGAAGCCCGGCCGCAATCCAGCCTGCCGTGACCCAACAGCAACAGGCCCGACAAAGGCTGGACCGCCTCACCGCCGCGGCCGAAACCGGTTTGCACACGCGCGCTATCGACCGCGCGCTCAGCGAGTGCCTGGTGACCTTCCAGGTCGGGTTTGCCCGCCGCATGAAAGTCCATGCCCAGCAGCAAATGGTCGCGAATCGACGCCTGACCGTGGCGCGGATCCAGGTCATCCGTTGAATACTTGCTTTTTCGGTAGCAAGTGTTATAGTTATGTATAACACCGCTGCCGAGCAGCCCACACTCAAGCGAGGATTGTTCGTGAACGCCGACTGGAACAGTAACGAACCGATATACATCCAACTCAAGGATCGCATCGTGCGCATGATGCTCGATGGCTCCCTGACGGATGGCGATGCCTTGCCCTCGGTGCGTCAGATCGCGGCCGATTACCAGATCAACCCGCTGACCGTGCTCAAGTCCTACCAGTTGCTGGTGGCTCAGGAGCTGGTCGAAAAGCGGCGTGGCCTGGGCATGTTCGTGCAAAAAGGCGCCAGCAAACGGCTCGCATCAAGCGAACGCGACATATTCCTGCACGAGGAATGGCCGCAAATCGTCGGGCGCATCGAGCGACTCGGTCTCGACCCCCGGACCCTGCTTAAAAGCATCAAGGGAGATGCCAAATGACTGCTGTGATCGAGGCCAAGGGCCTCAAAAAATCGTACCGCAAGACGCGCGCACTGAACGATGTGTCGTTGAACATCGAACGCGGGCGCATCCTCGGCCTGATCGGCCCCAACGGCGCGGGCAAAACCACTCTGCTCCGTGCGCTGACCGGCCTGCTCCGTGTGGACGGCGATCTCGACGTGCTCGGCCATCATCCGTGGAGCGATCGCGTAAAGCTAATGCGCGATGTCGCCTTTATTGCCGACACCGCCACCCTGCCCAAATGGGCAAGGATCAGTCAGGTGTTCGATTATACCCAGGCCGTACACCCGAATTTTTCGCGCGAACGCGCCGAAGCCTTTCTGAAACAGACCAAAATCAATCCCAAGCGACGCATCAAGACGCTGTCCAAGGGCATGAAGGTTCAGGTGCACCTGGCACTGGTGATGGCCATCGACGCCACCCTGCTGGTGCTCGACGAGCCGACCCTGGGACTCGACATCCTGTTTCGCAAGACCTTCTACACCAATCTCCTCAACGATTACTTCGACGACAACCGCACGATTATCGTCTCAACGCACCAGATCGAGGAAATCGAACACATCCTGACGGACGTGGTGTTCATCAACGATGGCCGCATCCTGCTCGATGCCAGCATGGAGACCGTAAACGAACGCTACGCCACGGTCGCAGTGAAGCCCGACCAAGCCGAAGCGGCACGCATGCTCAAGCCACTACAGGAACAACAATTGCTCGGCCAGCACATCTTCCTGTTCGAAGACGCCTCACCGGACGCCCTGCGTGAACTGGGCACTGTCAGCCCGACCCGCGTGGCCGACCTGTTCACCGCAATGATGCAGGAGAAGCAAGCATGAGTATTCTGCTGACTCAGGTTCGCCGCGAACTGTGGGAAAACCGCGGCCACTTCTACATTCTCATCGCCATCCTGTTCGGCCTCATCGTGCTCGCAAGCGCGGTATTCGGCATCGCCGTCGGCGGCGGATTTACCGGCATGCATCCCACGGGCCACGCCAGCGGCGCCGGTGTCGCCATGCTCGGACTCGGTATCGGCCATTTCATTTACATGATCTACTCGGCGTCCCTGTTGGGCTACCTGAGCGGTACCCTGTACGACGATCGCAAGGACGGCAGCGTATTATTCTGGCGCTCCCTGCCCGTCTCCGACACTACCGTCGTAGCCGGCAAGGTACTCACGGCCGGCATCGTCGGCCCATTCTTCGTCTGGATAGCCGTGGTGTTGGGCCACCTGATCGCTCTGTTGGCGCTGGCGACAGCCGCCAGCGCACGCGGCGCGGTGGGCTTCAGCGTCTTCGCTTCGCCCGGCGCCCTGTTCGGCACCTGGGGCTTTTTTGCCTATGCGCTGGCGATCCAGACCCTGTGGTGGCTGCCCTACTACGGCTGGTTTCTGTTCGTATCGGCCGCCTCGCTGCGTGGCAAACCCTTCATCTGGGCCGTCTTGCCGCCCCTCATCGTCGGCCTGGGGGAAATGCTTATCAACCATACCTTGCACGTATTCCAGTTTCTCAGTAGCCATCTGGTAATGTCGCCGGTTTTCAACGGCTGGCCCATATTCGGCGTTACCGACGACAATGGGATGATCAACGCCATCACGCAATCCGCTGCAAGTACCAACCCGCTGTATTCCGGCGCCGGCTGGGTCAGCCACTTTCTCGCCATGCCCTCGATGTGGATCGGCGTCGCCATCGGTCTTGTGCTGCTCGCCCTCGCCGTCGTCGCCCGCCGTTACTCGGCCACCGCCTGAGCCAGGAGTCCGCCATGAATCACAAACTCTTCCCTGCCCTGCTTTTACTCGCAGCGGCCCCACTGGCGCTCGCCGCACAACCGTCCACCAACAAGACCGACGCGACAAAAACTTTCAGCGCTACGGCCCCTGCCACCGGACTCACCAGCGTCAAACTCACCGCCGGCGTCGGCACAGTCCACGTCACGACGGCGAATACCGGCACCGTAAGCATCAAGGCGAAAGCGGAACCAGGCAATCACATGCACTTCATCTTCGACTGGACCACCGGACCCTCCGCCAACACGCTACCCGCGGATCTACATCTGGTCACCCGACGCGAAGGTTCGCAACTAATCATCAGCCTCGCCACTGGCGCCGGCTCGGCGCCTGCCGCAGCAAGCGCGGATACCGGCCACGACAGAACCACCTTCAACATTGGTGGTCACTCCTACAACACCGGCGACAACTCGGGTTGGAAGGCCGACTGGACACTCGTACTGCCCGCGCGCCTCGCGCTTGATCTCACGGTCGGCGTCGGCAAGGCACAAGTCGGCGGCGTAAGTGGCGGCGTGCAGGCCAGGATCGGCGTTGGCAAACTCAACATCACCCTGCCGCAAGGCCCCGTGCAGGCGAACGTCGGCGTGGGCAAAATCAATGCATTTGTCACCAGCGCCGATTACGGTAACGTCAAGCTGACGGCAGGCGTCGGTCATGTCGAGTTCGACGTCAACGGACAGCGCAACAAAACCGGCTACGAAAAGCACTTTACGGCAGCCGAGCAGAAGACAAGCGGCTCCGGCAAGACCGATTACACGCTGAAGTCCGGCGTCGGCGACGTAGAACTGGAACTCGGCGTCAAAAATCTACCCAAAGGGGATGATGACGATCAATAAGCGTTTTTTGTGCGTAGCCGTGGTGGGGACACTCGCCCTCGGCGGTTGCGTAAGCACTTATACGCCCGGCCAGGGCACGCACAACGAATGGGCCGGCACCTATGCCCAGGAACAAGCGCAGCGCAAGGACGCGGACCGCGGCACGGCGTTGCGCGTACGCAAGGCACTGGCCAACGACCCACAGTTGAACGCTCTGAGCCTGCGGATTTTCGTATCCCGGGGGGAAGTCTCTCTGTGCGGCAAATTCCCCGATGCCCAAACCCGGGCGCGGGCCGTAGGCATCGTCTCCACCGTCAAAGGAGTTAGCGGAGTCGACACCCACTGCGGCCAATAAGCCGCAAGAGCCCCGTCAGTGGCTGGCGGGCGCCGGAGCCGAAACCGTGCCGGCTACCGGAACGAACTGCGAGAGCGTCACC
>JBOHZI010000244.1:0-3899 GCA_050738295.1 Gammaproteobacteria bacterium | reverse complement strand
GCGTAGAGGCGCACCTCGATGGCATGCCCTGCCTGCTTGATTTGCTGCTGCGTCAGCGGCAGTGTGTCGCCGCTCGCCACACGCAACTGCCATTCCACCAGATCCAGGCCGGTGATTTCTTCGGTGATGGGGTGCTCGACCTGCAGGCGCGTATTCATTTCCATGAAGTGGAAGGCCTTGTCCGCACCGACGATGAATTCGATGGTGCCGGCATTGACGTAGTCCACCGCCTTCGCGGCGGCTACCGCGGCGTCGCCCATTTTCTGGCGCGTGGCCTCGTCGAGAAACGGCGAGGGCGTTTCCTCGACGACCTTCTGAAAGCGGCGTTGCAAAGTACATTCGCGCTCGAACAGATGCACGGCGTTGCCGTGTGAGTCGCCGAAGATCTGGAATTCGATGTGACGCGGCTGCGTGATGTATTTTTCGAGCAACACCTTGTCGTCTCCGAAGGCGTTTTTTGCTTCGCGCTTCGCGCCGTCGAGCGCCTCGCTGAAGTCGCCGGCCTTGTGCACCACACGCATGCCTTTGCCGCCACCGCCCGCGGTGGCCTTGATCATCAGCGGGAAGCCGATGCGTTTGGCTTCGGTTTCCAGTTTTTTCAGCGCCTGGTCATCGCCGTGATAACCCGGTACCACCGGCACATCGGCTTTTTCCATCAGCGTCTTGGCAGCACTCTTCGAGGCCATCGCATCCATGCTTTCGGGCGACGGACCGATAAACACGATCTTCGCCTTTTTGCAGCGCCGTGCGAACTCGCTGTTTTCGGACAGGAACCCGTAGCCGGGATGAATCGCTTCGGCGCTGGTTTGTTTGGCGGCGCCGAGAATCCTCTCCATGTCGAGATAGGATTCGGACGCCTGTGCCGGGCCGATGTGCACCGCCTCGTCCGCCATCTGCACATGCAGGGCATGACGGTCGGCATCCGAATACACGGCCACGGTGGCGATACCCAGCCGCTGGCACGTACGCATCACGCGGCAGGCAATTTCCCCGCGATTGGCAACAAGTATTTTGTTAAACATCCGGCAATTTTACAGGGTCGGGAATATTCGCCAAGAGGTTGTGGCTCCGAACAGATATTTGTCATCGTTGCCCTTATGCGATATCATTTATCTAATTTAGCGATATCGAATGGCCGTCATGCCACGCACCGTAATCAATCTGGACCCCGAGGACAAAGCCTGGCTCGATCATGAAGCCAGCGCTCGGCATGTCCCGATGACCGAGTTGGTGCGCCGCGCGGTGCGTGGTTACCGGGTGCGCGAGCAGAGCCTTGAACAACCGAACCTTCAGCAAGCCCTGGCGCGTACTGCCGGTATCTGGGGTGGTGGCGATGGGTTGGTCTGGCAGCGGCGCCATCGCGACGAGTGGACTCGCAAGTCTTGAACTACCTGCTCGATTCGGTCATTCTCATCGATCATTTCAACGCCATCGAACCGGCCACAGACTTTCTTGCCGAGCACGGTACGGAGTGTGCGCTCTCCACGATTACTCGCGCCGAAGTACTTGCCGGCTTCAATGTCGAACAGGAACCGTTGGCGCGCGAATTGCTCGATATCTTTCCGTGCTTGCCGCTGAACGCGGAAACGGCTGACGTTGCCGCACGGCTGCGCCGCAGCGAGCGCTGGAAATTGCCCGATGCCTTCCAGGCTGCTGTCGCGATGCAGCACGGCCTGACATTGGTCACCCGCAACAGCCGGGATTTTCAACCGGGCGGCGAACCGGCGGTGTTCATCCCTTATCGACTGTAAAACTCGTATTCTGCGCCGGGATGCGCAGTTTGTAGTGGTCAAGTAGATCCGGACACATCGTTAGGCTGCGAATGCTAATTTTGCAGTCTCAACCGCGAATTAGGCCAGCAAGGAGAATTTTTCTGTTTGTGGCAGATCGGGTACATATTTGACGCGCGTCTCGGGGGGGGTATAGTGAATTTGTCACCTGAAAAGGTTTGGCAAGTCCTCAAAGTTGTACAGCGAGGTTCAGACTCTGGGGCCTAAATATTTTTGCCGAGACGCGTAACCTCCTCCACGCCCCGACAGGCGCATTGTGCAAGGAGGTTGATATGTCTTGTACCGTCAATTTGTTATGGAAAGTGGTGTTTGGTAATCATTCATACCAACACCAAACAGACGGATTTCCCTACAACGGAATTCGCAAAATCCATCGGTTACGCAGGTGATCCAAGTGCTATGAATTTGGCAGGCCTAACAGCCGAGCTTGAGTCAAAGTCTGGACAACCTGTCAAAGAGGTGCCGCCCAAAGCGCATGTGGCTTTCGAAATGGGTGTAAGCGGAAAACATCTTACCAGTAGTTTCGATATAGTCTATGAAAAATCCAAGGGGGCTTATGTTTGGTCTGATGCCAGCGAGGTCAAGTCGTGGTTTGTCGAGTCAAACAATAATGTGGGCAGTTTGGCTAACGCTTCGCTAACGGCCACCATCGAAGGTTTCGAAAAATATCCCGATATTGCTGGATTTACAATAAAAAATAAAGGCGATATGATCGCAAATGTAATGCATTGAGGGCGCAGTATGAATATTCTTGGCTCACGAGTTAATCCGTTGCGTAACGAACAAGCCAATTCGGCCAAGAAGCCGAGACGGCTTCCGTTGCGGGCGGGGATCCTTTTTTGTTTGGTTTTAGTGGCAACAGGATGCACTATCGTCCCACCGGCAAGCATACAGTATCTGGAATCACTGCCGAAAGGGGCGTTACAGCAGGCCAAACCCCAAAACGTACGTGTCGCAGTAAATCTACCCCAAGGTGTAAGAATAACGAACTTGGTAGCCGATGTCACGGGCGAGGCAAAAAACGATAAAGTGATGGCGAGCCTGCCATTCGAAGTAGTGCCTAAATCCGACGCTTTGTCTGTGACGCCTGCGGATAGCAGCGGTCAGTGGACTTATTACGCTCTTACTCAAACGGGTATAAGTGGTTTTGAGAAAATTCAGGCATTTGCATCTCGTCATCCCATGGGATCGGAGCCTGTTACCATCACGGTAAAGATACACAACAAATTGAGTCTGGAGAACTGCAAGCGTAAGGGGGAAGTTCCTTTGAAAGCTGCTATTTTGCTTGATCCTGAACGGGGTTATGTCGGGGTTTGGAACGAGAAAGTCTCACTGTCCGATCTCGCTTCGCCGGAGAATTGGGTCTGCACGCCTGGCTCCTGAGGGATTTCGTCTGTTTCCGGGATGTCGTTCATTGAATTCGCGACATCCCGGTTTTTTTATAGCTGAATCTGACAAGAAACCCACTTATTGATGTTTCGCCCAATCGGGTTTGCGTTTTTCCAGAAACGCCGAAAGGCCTTCCTGGCCTTCCTTCGAGACGCGCAAGCGGGCGATCAACTGTGCCGTGCGTCGCTGGATGGGCACCGCCGCGGGTTCGTCCCGATCGCCGGTCATGGCCACCAGTTGCTTGGCTGCGGCGAGTGCCTGCGGGCCGGCGCCGAGCAGCGCCTCGACGAATGTCTCGACCCGTGCATCCAGTTGATCCACATCGACCACCTCGTGCAGCAGGCCGATGGTGTGCGCCGTCTCGGCCGTCATGACCTCGGCGGTCTGGAAATAACGCCGGGCCTGACGCGGGCCGATGGCACGCACCACGTAGGGCGCGATCACGGCGGGCACCAGGCCGAGCTTCACTTCGGTGAGCGCCATCTTCGCGTAAGGCGTGCCGACGGCGATATCGCAGCAGGCTACAAGGCCCACGCCGCCGCCGAACACTGCGCCGTTCACGCGCGCAATTGTGGGTTTGTCGAGACCGTCGAGCACCGCCATGAGTTCGGCGAGGGCCAGGGCGTCTGCAAGATTTTCCTTCTCGCCATAGCTCGCCATGGAGCGCATCCAGTTCAGATCCGCGCCGGCGGAAAACGACTTGCCGGCGCCGGTGAGCAC
>JBOHZI010000243.1:0-3965 GCA_050738295.1 Gammaproteobacteria bacterium | reverse complement strand
GTCGAATGCAAGCCGCTGTCGGCCGACGATCTGGTGCGCTGGATCAAGGCACGGCTGAAGGCGCGCGGCATGGAGGCGCCGCAGGCGGGTATCGCGCTTATTGCCGATAGCGCCCAGGGCAATTTGCTGGCCGCTGCCCAGGCGGTGGAACGTCTGACGCTGCTCGGTGCGCAGGGCGTGGTCACGCTGGATGCGGTGCGCGAAGCGGCCGTTGATGAAGCGCGTTACGGTCTGTTCGAGCTGGCCGATGCCGCGCTGGCGGGCGACGGTGAAACGGCGCTGCGCATCCTGGTGCGACTGCGTGAAACCGGCACGGCGTCGGCGCAGGTGTTGTGGGTGCTGGCGCGCGATTTGCGCCTGCTCGCCAGTCTGGCCTGGGCTCGCGATAACGGCGCTACGGCGCCGCGCATCTGGCCGCCCTCGCGTACGCAACTGGTTACGGACGCCTTGCGCCGCCGCCGGGTGCGGGGCTGGCAGGCGCTGGTGGTGGAGGCGGCCAACATTGACCGGGTCATCAAGGGCCGTGCTTCTGGCGATGCCTGGCAGCGGCTGGAACGATTGCTGTTCGCGATGGCCGGCGCGCGAGCGAAGGCGGCTGCATGAGCGGAGTCGGCGTGTTCGGGGGCACGTTCGATCCTATTCATCACGGGCACCTGCGCCCGGCACTGGAACTCAAGCAGGCATTGGTGCTTGATGAAGTGCGCTTTGTGCCCTGCCGTCAGCCGCCGCATCGCGCGCTGCCGGTGGCGAGCCCCGAGGCGCGGGCCGAAATGGTCGAGCGCGCGATTGCCGGGGTCGAGGGGTTTACGCTCGACCGTCGCGAACTGCACCGCGAAGGGCCGTCCTACACGCTGGACACACTGGCCGCGTTGCGCCGCGAATTGCCCGATGAGCGGCTGGTCTTGTTGCTCGGCACCGATGCCTTTCTCGGTTTGCCGGGTTGGCACGGCTGGCGTGCGTTGCTTGAGCTTGCGCACATTGCCGTCGCGCATCGGCCCGGCTGGTCTCTGGAGGACGGCACGGGTCTGGACGAATTGACGCACGGGCGAATGGTGACCGAGCCTGGCGAGTTGAATGCGACCGAGGCCGGGCGCATCGTGCTGATCGCGGTCACGCAGTTGGAGATTTCGGCAACGGCCTTGCGCTCGACGGCGAGTACGGGAGGCGATATTCATTTTCTGGTTCCGGAGGTTGTGCGTGAGTACATCGAAAAAACCGGTTGCTACCGGCAAGGTTGAGACGGCCGCCGATCCGGGCGGCGCACTCTGCGATGCCCTGGTCGTGGCCCTAGAAGAAGTGAAGGCGGTAGAGACCGTCGTCATAGACGTGCGCGGCAAGACGCCGCTCACCGATTATTTGCTGGTGGCGAGCGGCAATTCGGATCGCCATCTGGCTACGCTCAAAAATGCTGCCATCGCGTGCGCGCGCGAACGCGGCGTGCGCCCGTACGGTGTCGAAGGCGATCGCGGCGATTCGGAGTGGGTGCTGATCGATCTCGCCGACTGCGTGGTGCACCTGATGCGTCCTGCCACGCGAGCCTTCTACGACCTGGAACGTTTATGGTCGGTAGGCCCGGCAGCATCCACCCTCGACGCTCCCGCTGATTGATGAATTAGGCCAAGACATGGTTCCAGACATCCCTAACGAATACCGGCAATACCTTGAAACCAACGGATCATTTGAGGGGTTCACGACTGACGCCGCCATCCCTGGTTACGTTGTTCTGTGGTCGCTCGAAGAGATTGTTGGTAACAACGCGGACATCGGAATTCATGAGCATGCTCCCGGATTCCTGGCTTTCGCAAGTGACGGTGGTGGCGAGGTGCTCGCATTCGACGCATCCGGTAGGATCTTCATGCTTCCACTAACCGGCATGGAGCCTCGCTACGCTCAAAAGGTCGCAAACTCGTTCGGCGAACTGGCATCTCAATTCGAGCTAGATGCTTAGCAATTCACCCAAGCGGATGCGCTGGCCGCGCACCGCTTAATTCGAGCGATAGGTTTCTGCCATGCATATCCGATTGCTTGCGGTGGGTCGTCGTCCGCCCCGCTGGGCCGAAGACGCCTGCGCCGAATATCTCAAACGCCTGCCGAATGCGCTCGGGGTGGAGCCGCGGCTGATTGCCCCCGCTCGCGGGCATGCGGACGATGTGGCGCGTGCACGTGTCGATGAGGGGCAACGGTTACTGGCTGCGTGCGGCCCGCGCGACCGGATCATTGCGCTCGATGAACGCGGTACGGGGTGGTCCACCGTGGACCTGGCTGCGCGGTTGCGTGAATGGGAGCTGGACGGGCGCGATGTGGCGCTGCTGATCGGCGGAGCGGACGGGTTGGACAAAGCCTGCCTGGACCGCGCCGATGCCCGCTGGTCGCTGTCGCCGCTGACCTTGCCACATGCGCTGGTCCGGGTGGTGGTGGCCGAGCAGCTTTACCGCGCCTGGAGCGTGAACGCCGGTCATCCCTATCACCGGGCGTGAGTCCGTAATCGTCACGCTACACTAAGGGTATGAAATCGTTGATCTTGGCCTCGGCTTCGGCGCGCCGTCATGAATTGCTGGCGCGGCTGGGTGTCGCCTTCGAGGTGTGCCCGGCCGATATCGACGAATCACCGCAAGACGGTGAAACGGCGGAGACGCTGGCCGCCCGGCTGGCCCTGACCAAGGCCCGCACCGTGGCTGAAGCGCATCCCGGATGCGCGGTGCTTGGGGCCGATACCCTCGTCGCGCAGGCCGAGCGCATTCTGGGCAAGCCCGCCGATGTAGACGAGGCTGGGCGTTGCCTGCACGCGCTGTCGGGTCGTGAGCATCGGGTGGTTACGGCGCTCACGCTGGTGGACGGCGAAAACGTTGCGCAGGCCTGCGTGGTCACGCGCTTGTGGTTCAGGACGCTCACCGCCGAAGAGATCGCACGCTACGCAAACACGTCCGAACCGCTGGGTGCGGCGGGGGCCTACGCGGTGCAGGGCGGCGCGGCCGGTTTCGTGTCGCGGCTGGTGGGCAGCTATACCAACGTGGTGGGCTTGCCGTTGGCAGCCGTGGCCAGAATGTTGTCGGTGGCGGAGATCGCGGCATGAGCACCGAAATTCTAGTCAACGCCATGCCCTACGAGACGCGGGTCGCGATCGTCGAACACGGCCTGGTGCAAGAGCTTTACATCGAGTTGCCGCGCCGGCTCGGTATCGTGGGCAATATCTACAAGGGTCGGGTGGCGCGGGTGCTGCCCGGCATGCAGGCGGCCTTTATCGAGATCGGTGACGAGCGCAGTGCGTTTTTGCACGCCGGCGACATTGCCAAGCTGCCCTATGTGGAAGCCGGCACCAACGGCGACGGCCCGCCCGCGATCCAAGCCCTGCTGAGCGAAGGCGAGACGGTGCTGGTGCAGGTACTCAAGGACCCGCTCGGCACCAAGGGTGCGCGCGTGACCACTCGCATCAGCATCCCTTCGCGTTACATGGTGTATGTGCCCGGCGGCTCGGGCGTGGGGGTGTCGGCGCGCATCGAGGACACGGCCGAACGCGAGCGCATGCGCGAACTGGTCGAGGCGGTGCGGCCCGAGGGGAACGCCGGCGGTTACATCGTACGCACCGCGGGTGAAGGTGCCGAACGCAACGCGTTGCGGGCCGACATGCTGTATCTGTCGCGACTATGGGCGGTGCTCGAAGTCGAGGCGCGCGAAGCACCGTGTCCGGGACTGGTGCACGAGGACTTGCCGCTGCCGCTGCGCATCATGCGCGACCTGCTTGATGAACAGGTGATGCAGGTGCGCGTGGATACGCCGGAGGTGTGTGACGGCATGCGTCGTTTCGCTACGCAGTTCCTGCCCGGGTTTGCCGAACGCATCGCGCTCTACGACGGCGAGCGCCCGATCTTCGATCTTTACGGCGTGGAAGATGAAATCGACCGCGCTCTGGAGCGACGCGTCAACCTGAAGTCCGGCGGCTATCTGGTTTTCGATCAGACAGAAGC
>JBOHZI010000242.1:0-3975 GCA_050738295.1 Gammaproteobacteria bacterium | reverse complement strand
GCAGCGCCGTGATGGGCGATACGTGCACGCGTCGATTCATTGGCGCCGTACACGGTGACCGGGATGCGTTTGCTCGGGGCCAGCGAGAGATCCGAACGTAGCTGGCGCAGTCCGCCGATGACGTGTTGCAGCCAGGTCATGTCCGCTTCGGCCTGTTCCTCGCGGGCGTAGTCTGCGGCGACCGGCCAGGCAGCCAGCATGATGCTTTCGCCATCGCATGCCGCCAGCGGCGCGACCTGTTGCCACAGGGCTTCGGTAATGAACGGCATGATCGGGTGCAGCATGCGCAGCAGCGCTTCGAGCACGCTAATCAACGTGTGTCGCGTGGCTTCGGCGGCATCGCCGCCGGCGTTCAGCGCCGGCTTGGCGAGTTCCAGATACCAGTCGCAGAAATTCGACCAGGTGAATTCGTAAATGGCCTGTGCGGCGAGGTCCATGCGGTAGTCCGCAAGATGACTATCGACCGCGGCAAGCGTTGCGCCGAGACGCGAACGAATCCAGCGGTCGGCGGCGGACAGTTCGGTCGGCGTCGCGGGGGCGGATTCTACGTTCATGAGCACGAAGCGCGTCGCGTTCCACAGTTTGTTGCAGAAGTTGCGGTAACCGCCGATGCGCCCGAGATCGAAATTGATGTCGCGTCCCGGCGAGGCCAGCGCAGCGAAGGTAAAGCGCAGGGCGTCGGTGCCGTAGGCTTCGATGCCGTCCGGAAAACTCTTGCGGGTGGTGCGCGCGATGCGTTCGGCGAGTTGCGGTTGCATCATGCCGCGCGTGCGTTTTTCCGCGAGCGCATCGGCGTCGATGCCATCGATCAAATCGATCGGGTCGAGCACATTGCCCTTGGACTTGGACATTTTCTGCCCGTGCTCGTCGCGGATCAGGCCGTGCACATAGACTTCGCGGAACGGCACGTCGTTCGCAAGATACAGGCCCATCATCACCATGCGTGCGACCCAGAAGAAGATGATGTCGAAGCCGGTAACGAGGACGTTCGTGGGGTAGAAGCGCTCCAGTTCGGCGGTCTCACGCGGCCAGCCAAGCGTAGTGAGTGGCCACAGCGCGGAAGAGAACCAGGTGTCCAGCACATCGTCGTCACGGGTGAGCTCGACCTCTTGTCCCAGCTTCGAACGCGTGCGGGCATCGGCCTCGTCGCGACCGACATGGATGTTGCCTTGTGCGTCGTACCAGGCCGGAATCTGGTGACCCCACCAGAGCTGACGGCTGATGCACCAGTCCTGAATGTTCTCCAGCCAGTTGAAGTAGGTGCGTGACCAGTTCTCGGGCACGAAGCGTGTGCGCCCGGACTGCACGGCGTCGATGGCCGGGCGCGTGATGGCCTTCATTCCGCCCGGGCCGGGCTGTCCGTCCAGACGTTGTTCTCGGGTGAGGTCCACGAACCACTGGTCGGTAAGCCAGGGTTCGAGCACGACACCGGAGCGGTCGCCGCGCGGCACCTTCAGCTTGTGCGGTTCTGTTTTTTCGAGCAGGCCTTCGCGATCCAGGTCCGCGATCATGCGCGTGCGCGCCTCGAAGCGGTCGAGCCCGGCGTAGGCCGCGGGCAGCGGCAGTGCCTGCGGTTCGGTCATCGCGCCAGGACGGTAAAGCTCGGCATTGGCCAGCAGAGTGGCGTCGGCGGCAAAGATGTTGATGCGATCGAGCGCATGGCGTTCGCCGATGGCCCAGTCGTTGAGATCGTGCGCGGGCGTGACCTTCACGCAGCCGGTGCCGAATTCGGGGTCCACGTGTTCGTCGGCAATGATCGGTATCTCGCGCCCGGTAAGCGGCAGACGCAGGCGCTGGGCCACGAGTTTGCCGAAACGTTCGTCGTTCGGATTCACGGCGACGGCCACATCGCCGAGCAGGGTTTCGGGACGCGTAGTGGCTACCGTTAAACCGCCCTCACCCTCAACGAAGGGATAGGAGATGTGCCACAGATGTCCGTCTTCTTCCGTGTTGATGACTTCCAGGTCAGAGAGCGCGGTTTGCAGCACAGGATCCCAGCTCACGAGACGCTTGCCGCGATAGATCAGGCCTTCGTCATAGAGGCGCACGAAGGTTTCGGCGACCGCGGCGGCCGGGATTTCGTCGAGCGTAAACAGTTCGCGCGACCAGGCGAGCGATGCGCCGAGCCGTCGGAACTGGCGCTGGATATTACCGCCCGATTCGCGGCGCCAGTGCCACACGCGTTCGACGAAGGCGGCACGCCCGATCTCGGCGCGTGAACTGCCCTCGGCGGCGAGTTGGCGTTCGACCACCATTTGCGTCGCGATGCCGGCATGGTCGGTGCCCGGTTGCCACAGGGTGCACTGCCCGCGCATGCGGGCATGGCGGATGAGGATGTCCATGAGCGTGGCCTGGAAGGCGTGGCCCATGTGCAGCGTGCCGGTGACGTTGGGTGGCGGCAGGATGATGGTGTAGGCCGCGCCGTCACCGCGCGGTTCGAAATAACCGGCCTGCTCCCAGCGTTCGTACAGGGCACTTTCGATCTGTTGCGGTTCGTAGGCGCGTTCCATTACTAGCGCGGTTGCCGGTTCAGGAGTTCCGTGATGGTGGCGGTGATCATCTCGCGCAGCCTGGGAGTAATTTCTTCGAATACGCGGTTGGACAGGATCTCGATGGCCTCGGCGGAGACACTCGCAGGCGTCGGTTTCTCCACCTTGACCGGAGCGGCTTCGGCTACTTCGGACAGCGTCGGGATGCGGTCCGGTTTCTCGGAGGGGCCGAAGCCGGGTAGATGGGGTTCCTTGCGTTCGTCATTCATGGTTGGACCAGCTCAGAGGTTGTGCACCTGCAAAGCATAGCCGCGATCGCGGTAAAAGCGAAAGTGCTCGCGTCCCGTTTCGCGGCTGGCGGGGTCGGCGCCGATCACTTCGGCGAGGCGCGCGAAGCGGCTGAAAAAGGCCGGAATGTCGGGCGCGAGATTGATCAGCAATTCCGGTGCGGGCTCGGGTGCGTCGGCACAGTCGAGCGTAATCGGCGCACCTGGCGTGGCGCCGAGGCGGGCGTGCGGCAGGAAGCTGGTATCGCTGAAGGTCCACAACAGGTCGTCAAGACGCGCAAGCTGGGTTTCGTCGCCGGCATGGATGTGCAACGGTTGACCGAGTCCGAACACCTTGTGCGCCAGGCGACAAGTGAAGCGCTCGCGGCCGAGCGCTTCGGCGTCGCGGGTAATGTAAAAGTCGATCCGGGTCACGCCTGTCCGCTTTCTTCCATCAGCCACTCCACGAGTAGCGGTACCGGACGACCAGTCGCGCCTTTTTTGGAGCCGGTGAACCAGGCGGTGCCGGCGATATCCAGGTGCGCCCAGTGCAGGCCCTTGGTGAAGCGCGAGAGGAAGCAACCGGCGGTGATGGCGCCGCCTTCGCGACCGCCGACATTGGCGAAATCGGCGAAGTTGCTCTTCAGTTCCGGCTGGTAGTCGTCCCACAACGGCAGGCGCCAGGCTCGGTCGCCCGCGCGTTCGCCTGCGCCGAGCAGGGTGGCGGCGAGTTTGTCGTCGTGGCTCATCAGTCCGCTGGCGTGCGCGCCGAGGGCGACCACGCAGGCGCCGGTCAGGGTGGCCATGTTCACCACCGTGCGCGGTTTGAAGCGGCGCACATAGGTGAGCGCGTCGGACAGAATGAGACGGCCTTCGGCGTCGGTGTTGAGCACCTCAATCGTTTGCCCCGAGAGCGAGGTCAGAATGTCGCCCGGTTTGACGGCATTGCCGCCGGGCAGATTTTCCACCGCCGGCGTCAGACCGACGAGATTGATCGGGAGCTTCAGTTCGCAGGCGGCCACCAGGGCGCCGAACACGCTTGCGGCGCCGCACATGTCGAACTTCATTTCGTCCATGCGTGCCGGGGGCTTGAGCGAAATGCCGCCGGCATCGAAGGTGACGCCCTTGCCCACCAGCGCGATGGGCTTTTCGCCGCGCTTGCCGCCGGTGTATTCGAAGATGACCATTTTCGGGGGCTGACGGCTGCCGCGAGAGACGCC
>JBOHZI010000241.1:0-3992 GCA_050738295.1 Gammaproteobacteria bacterium | reverse complement strand
AGTTTTCGGTGCGCCGCTTCGAGTTCGATATAGGTTGGGGGTACATCCGCCTGTTCTCTGCGCTGGGCCTGGCCAAAGTGCGGCGTACCTATCCACGCCCGAGTTTTGTACCCCGCGCCTCGCGCATCGACCTTGACGCCATGCGGGGCGTGGTGACCAACCGGTTGCACGTTTTGCGCGCCTACCGGCGAGAAGTACTGATGCCATTGATGCGCACGGAACTGAAACGCACCGAGGGCGCTTCGATGCATCGTCTGCGTTACCTGTTTGTGCGTGATACCCGGTTTCTTAACCGCACGGCACGGCGCGATCGCGAACGCCTGATTCACCGTCTTCCTCAAGTGCAAACCGTGTGGCAATTCCGCGAGAATCTGCGTGCCATCTGGGAAGACCGGGCCGCCTCGAACGAACGAGCGCTGGAACGGTTGCGGGTCTGGTGCCATGAGGCAGAGCAAAGTGGCATTGCCGGCCTGGCCGAGTTTGCCGCGCGGCTGCGTACGTGGCGCCTGGGAAGGAGAGCGGTTTGAGCCGCGGTTGTTTTCCTGAAGCTGGTATCTAGCCGGAGCGTTTGCGTTTCTGGGCGAACGGTTTGAGCGCTTCACGGATGCGCCGGGTAATTTCGTCGATCTCGCCTTCTGCATCCACCGTAATCAATTTTTCCCGTTTGCCATAGAATTCGATGACCGGGCGCGTGTGCGCTTCGAATACGCGCAATCGGTTTTCGATAGTGGATTCGTTGTCGTCGCTGCGGTGTATCAGTTCCGAGCCGTCGCGGTCACATTGATTGTCGAGCTTGGGCGGGTGGGTGTAGATGTTGTAGACCCGCCCGCACTGCGGGCAGGTCAGGCGCCCGGCCAGGCGCTGGATCAGCGTATCGGGGTCGATATCCAGTAGTAGCGCGGTGTCCAGCGGCTGCTTGATCTTCTCGAGCAGCTTGCCCAGCGCTTCGGCCTGTGACGTATTACGCGGGAACCCATCGAGAACGAAGCCGCTTTCGGCATCGGGCCGCGACAGCCGCTCGCGAATGATGCCGAGCACGATATCGTCGGACACGAGGCGCCCGGCGTCCATCGCCTCCTTGGCCTTGCGGCCGAGTTCGCTCCCCGTGGCCAGCGCTTCGCGCAGCAGGTCGCCGGTGGCTATCTGCGGGATGTCGTAACGTTCGCTGAGCCGTTTGGCCTGTGTTCCCTTGCCGGAGCCGGGGGCGCCGAGTAGCACAATTCGCATGTTTGTCCTTGATCGCCGGAGCGCGAGCGGCAAAGGTAACCAAGGATGACGCCTACGTCAATCCTTTTGAGAATCGGAACTCGGCGCTCGGGGGTGTGGCAGAATGCCTATCTGCATTCCGGAGGATGCGCGCCATGGCGCGACGCAACGCTTTTTACGCACAATCCGGCGGTGTGACGGCCGTCATCAATGCCACCGCGGCGGCGGTGATCGAGACTGCGCGCGAGCATCGCGATGTTATCGGCACCGTGTATGCCGGCCGTAACGGGATCCTCGGCGCGCTGCGCGAAGAATTGATCGACACCGGCAAGGAATCACGCGCGGCGATCAATGCACTCAAGCACACGCCGGGCGGTGCCTTCGGCTCCTGCCGCTACAAGCTCAAGAGCCTGGAAGAGTCGCGCGCCCAGTACGAGCGCCTGATTGAGGTTTTTCGCGCCCACGACATAGGCTATTTCTTCTACAACGGCGGCAACGATTCCGCCGATACTGCGTGGAAGGTCTCGCAACTGGGCCGAAAGATGGGCTATCCGCTCGCCTGTATTGGTATTCCCAAGACCGTGGATAACGACATGGTCATCACCGACAACTGCCCCGGCTTCGGTTCGGTGGCCAAGTACGTGGCTGTGTCCACGTGCGAGGCGGCGCTTGATGTGGCCTCCATGGCGGAAACTTCGACGAAGGTGTTCGTGCTCGAAGTCATGGGCCGCCACGCTGGCTGGATAGCGGCTGCTGCGGGGCTCGCGGGCAACGGCCGCAATGAGGCACCGCACCTGATCCTGTTTCCGGAGCGCGCCTTCGACCGTGCCGATTTTCTCAGCCGTGTGGATGCCTGCGTCAAGCGCAACGGGTACTGTGTGGTGGTCGCCTCCGAGGGCGTGCGCGACGCCGAAGGCCACTTTCTCTCCGAGGGTGGCACCCGCGATGCCTTCGGCCATGCCCAGCTTGGCGGGCTCGCACCGCGCTTGGCCGGGATGGTCAGCTCGGAATTGGGCTACAAGCATCACTGGGCGGTGGCAGATTATCTGCAGCGTTCCGCGCGCCATATCGCCTCACAAACCGATCTCGAACACGCGCTCGCCGTGGGCCGTGCCGCGGTCAAGCTTGCGGTCAAGGGCGAAAATGCCGTAATGCCGGTCATCAAGCGCAGTTCGGACCAGCCTTACCGCTGGCGGGTCGAGAAGGCGCCGCTGGGCCGGGTCGCCAATCATGAAAAGAAACTGCCGGCTGGATTCATCCGTGGCGATGGTTACGGCATCACGGAGCGCGCTCGCCGCTATCTGGCGCCGCTGATCGCGGGCGAGGCCTATCCGCCCTACGTGAAGGGCCTGCCGCGCTACGTGCGGCTCAAGTGCGAACTGGCCCCCACCAGGCTCCCGCCGTGGCAAGGCTAGGGCTTGCCACGGGCCGTCGCGGGCGCTAAACTATCGCGTTCCGATTCGTCTATCACTCTGCGGAGAGTTCAGTCATGGCCCGAGTTTGCCAAGTGACCGGAAAGCGTCCGAGCTCCGGAAACAATGTTTCGCACGCGCACAACAAGACGCGCCGGCGCTGGTTGCCCAATTTGCAATCGCACCGTTTCTGGCTGGCGTCCGAGAAGCGCTTTGTGCGTCTGAAGGTATCGAATCACGGTTTGCGTATCATCGACAAGAAGGGCCTCGAAGTCGTTATTGGCGAAATGCGCGCCCGCGGCGAAAAGGTTTAAGGAGCAGTCATGGCTAATTCCCCTCGCGAAAAGATCAGGTTGGTGTCCAGTGCCAAGACGGGCCACTTCTACACCACCACCAAGAACAAGCGCAACAGCCCCGAGAAGATGGAAATCAAGAAGTACGATCCGGTTGTGCGCAAGTACGTAGCCTACAAGGAATCCAAGATCAAGTAATCACGATTGCTTTATGTAGGTGAAAAGGCGGCGCTGGCCGCCTTTTTTGTGTGCGTTGTCGGCAATGAGTGGCTGCCGCCGAGCCACAGGGCGGTCTGACTAACTCCATTTCCGTCATTCCCGCGCAGGCGGGAATCCAGTCAAGCAAAGAATCCCGACGCAGTCGGGATACGAAATCCAACTAGATTCCCGCCTGCGCGGGAATGACGACTTGATCGGGTGTTTCCAAAGCACCGGACCGGTTTCAGGTAGCATAGAGAGTGTGCAGTCATTGCCATACTGAGGAGGGTGCCTTATGTCGGGCGAACAGGACATCAACGCCACGCTGGTGAAGCTGCGCTGGCAAGTGCAACGGTTTTTCGCCGGGTTGTTGGCGCCGCTGGTCAACTGGTTGAATTCGCGCGGAGTTACTCCCGATCAGGTGACCTGGGTCGGCTTCGGTCTGGCGGTGCTGGCTGCGCTGTGTGCTGCTTATCGGTTGTTTACCCTTGCCGGCATTCTGTTCGTGCTCTCGGGCGTTACCGATCTGGTCGACGGTGCGCTGGCGCGCCGCAGCGAGCAGGGCAGTGACGCGGGCGCCTTTCTGGGCTCCGTGCTGGGTCGAGCCGGCGAGACGCTGTTGCATGTCGGTGCCGCCGTAGCCTTTGCCTGGTGGGGCATGTGGCCGGGCGTGTTGGCGGTGACTCTGTCGCTTGCCGGCTCGCATCTCACGAGCTACGCTCGCGCTCGCGCAGAGGGGCTGGGCATAAAACTCGAAGCCGTCCTGATTGGGCGCGGCGAGCGCATCGTGGTGCTCAGCATCGGGCTAATTTTCCACTTTGCCCTGATCACCTTCTGGATTATTGCCATTGCAAGCTGGTTGGCTGCTATCCACCGCGTCTGG
>JBOHZI010000240.1:0-4012 GCA_050738295.1 Gammaproteobacteria bacterium | reverse complement strand
GAGCCAAGGATAACGCCCGTATTCTGGCCGATACGCTGGCCGGACGTCGTTCCGGGGCCTATGCCGAAGCCGTCGCGCTCAATACCGGGGCGCTCTTGTGGATCGCCGGCCGCGCCGATACGCTGGCGGCAGGCACCGCCGAGGCGCGCGAGGCGTTGGCCGATGGGCGGGCGGGCGAGCGACTCGATCATTTGCGTGCATTGACGACGGAGGATTGAATAGTGGCACTGGCTGAAATACTCGCTGCCAAGCGGCGACGGCTCGAACGGACACCACGCCGCGAGCCTCCGCAATGTGCCCGACGGCAGGGACCGGGACTGGCCGAGGCGTTGTCGCGACCGTGGCCGGGTTTCATCCTCGAGTGCAAGGCCGCCTCGCCTTCGGCGGGAGTGCTGATCGCGGATTACGATCCGGCGGAGCTTGCTGGCGCCTACGCCGGTGTGGCCGATGCGGTGTCGGTGTTGACGGAGCCGGAATTCTTCGGCGGGGATGTAACCCATCTCGCGCGCGTACGCGAGTGTGTAAAGGTTCCGATCCTGCGCAAGGATTTCATCCTCGGGCCGGAAGAGGTGCATGAAACACGCGCTTACGGAGCCGATGCGGTGCTGCTGATGCTTTCGGTGCTCGATGACGCTACCTGGTGGCAGTGTTTTGAGGCCGCGGCCGATCTCGGCATGGATGTGCTGACCGAGGCGCATGACGAGAACGAACTGGAGCGCGCACTGTCCCTGGAGGCGCCGATCATCGGCATCAATAATCGCAACCTCAAAACGCTTGAGGTGGATCTCGGTGTGACCGAGCGTCTGGCACCGCGTGTTCCCGCCGGGCGTCGGGTCGTCTGCGAATCCGGCATCACCACGCGCGCCGACATTTTTCGTCTGGCGCCGCTGGTGGACGGATTTCTGATCGGCACCCGGCTCAGTCGCCAGGGCCGACCGGGCCACGCGGCACGCGAACTGGCGGCGGGGCGTGTCAAGGTATGCGGGCTCACCCGTGCACAGGATGCGCGTGCCGCCTGGCAGGCCGGTGCGGTCATGGGTGGGCTGATCTTTGCGCCCGATTCACCGCGGCGTATTGATGCGGCGACAGCCCGACAAGTGCAGGCTTCGGCACCGCTCGACTGGGTCGGCGTGTTCCGCGACCAGCCGGTGGCCGAGGTCGCGACAGTGGCACGAGATTTGTCGCTGCGCGCCGTGCAATTACACGGCATTGAAGATAGTGCTTATGTCTGCGATTTGCGCAGGGCGTTGCCTGCCGAGTGCGAAATCTGGAAGGCCGTGCCGGGCCGTGCCCCGTTGCCCGACCCGGCGGCGCTGGGCGTAGATCGGATTCTGCTCGATACCGGTTCTGGCGGCAAACTGGGCGGCAGTGGCATCGCCTTCGATGCGGCGACACTCGCCGGGTGCGATCTCGGTACGTGCGTATTGGCCGGGGGAATCGATGCCGGCAACATTGAGTCCGCCGCCGCGCTGGCACCCTGGATGCTGGACGTGAATTCCGGCGTCGAGTCGGAACCGGGGCTCAAGGACGAAGCGCGTCTGGCCGATCTGTTCGCACGCTTGCGTGCCGTACCTGGACGCAGGAGAGTGGCATGAATATGGTCAAAAAGGCGGGCCGTTTCGGCGAGTGGGGCGGGCGTTATGTGCCGGAGTTGCTGGTGCCGCCGCTCGCCGAACTGGAAGCGGCCTTCGAGGCGGCGCGTGACGACGAGTCGTTCCAGCAGGAGCTGTCGGACCTCCTGCGCAATTATGCGGGGCGGCCGACGCCGCTGACACTGTGCCGCAACCTCGTAGCCGATACGCCGGCGCGGATTTATCTCAAGCGCGAGGATCTGCTGCACGGCGGTGCGCACAAGACCAATCAGGTGTTGGGCCAGGTGCTGCTCGCCAGGCGCATGGGCAAGCGCCGGATCATCGCTGAGACCGGTGCCGGTCAGCATGGCGTGGCGACGGCGCTCGCCTGCGCGTTGCTCAATTTGCCGGCGCGTATCTACATGGGTGCCAAGGATTGTGCACGCCAGCAACCAAACGTCTTCCGCATGGAACTGCTGGGTGCCGAAGTGGTGCCGGTGAATGCCGGCAGCGGCACGCTGAAGGATGCCATCAACGAGACGTTGCGGGACTGGGCGGGCAGCTATTCCGACACCCACTACCTGCTCGGAACCGCTGCTGGACCACACCCTTTTCCGACGCTGGTGCGTGAGTTCCAACGCGTGATCGGGCGCGAGGCGCGTGCGCAAATTCTGGAACGCGAAGGACGGTTGCCCGACATTGCCGTGGCTTGTGTTGGCGGCGGTTCGAACGCGATTGGTCTGTTTGCCGATTTTATTGATGACGAGGCGGTGCGCCTGGTCGGTGTCGAGCCCGGAGGCAAGGGCGTGGCAAGTGGCCATCACGGCGCGACGGTGTCGGCTGGTTCGCCCGGCATTCTGCATGGCGCGCGCACGCATGTGATGCAGGACGACGAGGGGCAGATACTCGAGTCGTATTCGGTGTCGGCTGGACTCGACTATCCGGCGGTGGGACCGGAACACGTGCATCTGGCGGAGACCGGGCGTGCCGAATACGTGAATGTGGATGATGTGGCAGCGCTTGCCGCGTTCGGTGAACTGTCGCGCCGGGAAGGCATAATTCCCGCGCTCGAATCGGCACACGCGCTGGCCTGGGCGCTTGATACGGCCCGTCGCGCCGAGCGTGAAACCGTCATTCTGGTCAATCTTTCCGGACGCGGCGACAAGGATCTGGAACATGTACGCAGCATCCTTGCAGGTTCAACGTCATGAAGCGCTACGCCGTTCGCTTCGCCGAACTCGCGGCCGCCGGACGGGGCGCCTTCATCCCGTTTACCGTACTCGGCTTTCCGGATGCGGCGCGTTGCGCCGAACAGCTCGACTTGTTGGCCGAACAGGCCGATGCGCTTGAGTTGAGCATCCCGTTTTCCGACCCTGTTGCCGACGGACCGACTATCCAGCGCGCCACCACAGCCGCGTTGCAGGCGGGCGCCACGCCCGCCAACTGTCTGAAGCTGGTAGAACGAGTCCGCGGACGGCGCCCGGCGTTGCCCATCGGCCTGCTGGTGTACGCCAATCTGGTCGTGCACCGGGGGCTGGAGCGTTTTTATGCCGACGTGGCGGCGGCCGGTGTGGATTCGGTGCTGGTGGCCGATGTGCCGAGTGAGGAAGGCGCGCCCTTTGCGGAAGCGGCACGAGCGGCCGGTGTGGCGCCGGTGTTCATCGCGCCACCCAATGCTGATGGCGCGGCGCTCGAACGTATTGCGGCGCTGGGTGCGGGCTATACCTATGTACTCACGCGCGCGGGGGTCACCGGCGCCGAACGGGATGCCGGAGCACCGGCCGACGAGCTGCTTGCGGCATTGGCAGCGAGGGATGCTCCGCCACCGGTACTCGGGTTCGGTATTTCCCGTCCCGAGCAGGTGCGCGCAGGCATCCAAGCCGGCGCAGCCGGGGTGATTTCGGGCTCGGCGGTGGTCGAGCGTCTGCACGCGCTGAGTGAGGGGGAAGCAACGCTCGGAGTGCTTGCGGAATGGTTGCGCAGTATGCATGACGCCGCCCGCCGCGACCCGGATTGAAAAGACGAATGGAACCCATTTTAAGAAAAGTAGAGAAAAGGCTTCCATTCACTGGCCGGGCCTGTATAATGCGTCGCTCGCAGCGAGTTTGCTGCGCTGCAGAACGCCCCTCTATCCCCTTTCCTCGTCACGCAAAAAGTTGTTGACGGCGGCGAAAAGGCCGGTATAATGGTCGGTCTGCACCGGGTAAACCGGTTCGATCTTTTACAATTTGGGTCAAGCAACTTGTGTGGGCGCCCGTGTGGTTGAAACGTCAACTATACGAGCGACACAGAAGCCTAGTCAGTGATTAGGAAGCTGGGTCGTTCTTCATTCTCAAAGCTTAGCTTTGAACTGAAGAGTTTGATCCTGGCTCAGATTGAACGCTGGCGGCATGCCTAACACATGCAAGTCGAACGGCAGCATGAGAGAGCTTGCTCTCTTG
>JBOHZI010000239.1:0-4055 GCA_050738295.1 Gammaproteobacteria bacterium | reverse complement strand
CGTGAAGGCGAGTCCGTAAAATTCGCGCTCGCCCGTGAGGTAGACCACCGGTTCGCCCGCAGCGCGGCGGGCGATCAGGTCGAGGGTGCGCTGCGCTTCTTCAGGCGTGATGGGCCGTTCGGGATGCGCGTAGAGATCGACGGCCGATACGTCGAGTGCATGGGCCACCAGCAGGGCTGCCTCACGCGGTTCGCCGAGGCGGGTGCGGGCTTCGGCGAGCAGGGCGCCTAGGGTAAGTGGTGGGTCGGCGGCATTCATCCTGATAACATAACGCCTTTATTTCCGGCCCTTATGCAATGAAGGTTGCCAGCAGTGTACTGGAGCTGATCGGCCGCACGCCGATGGTCGAAGCCAAGCGGCTCGATACTGGCCCGTGCCGCCTGTTTATCAAGCTCGAAGCGCTTAATCCCGGCGGTTCGATCAAGGATCGGATCGGTCTCAAGATGATCGAGTCCGCCGAAAAGCGAGGCGATATCAAGCCGGGCGACCTGCTGGTGGAAGCCACGGCGGGCAATACGGGCCTGGGTCTGGCGCTGGTCGCAGCGGTGCGCGGCTACAAGCTGCTTATCGTGATGCCCGACAAGATGAGCCGCGAGAAAGTTTTCAACGTGCAGGCCATGGGCGCCGAGGTCGTCATGACCCGCTCGGATGTGCAAAAGGGCCACCCCGAGTATTACCAGGATCTGGCCGAACGGCTGGCCGGCGAGCGTGGTGGCTATTACATCAACCAGTTCGCCAATCCCGATAACCCGGCGGCGCATGAAGAAACGACCGGCCCCGAAATATTCGAGCAACTCGACGGCAAGGTCGATGCCATTGTGCTCGGCGTGGGCACCAGCGGCACACTCACCGGCGTCAGCCGGTACTTTGCCAAGGCCTCGCCCGATACCGAATTCGTGCTCGCCGATCCCAAGGGTTCGGTGCTGGCCGATTACATCAAGACCGGCGTACTCGGCCAGGCCGAGCGCTGGCTGGTCGAGGGTATCGGTGAGGATTTCATTCCCTCGATCGCCGATCTGTCGGCGGTCAAAACGGCCTACACCATCCCCGATGCCGAAGCCTTTGCCGTGGCGCGCGAGGTGCTGCAGAAGGAAGGCTTACTGCTGGGTTCTTCGTCCGGCACGTTGATTGCCGCTGCGCTGCGTTACTGTCGCGAGCAGACGGAGCCCAAGAACGTGGTGACGCTGGGTTGTGATACTGGCGCGAAGTATCTCTCCAAGCTCTACAACGATTTCTGGATGATGGAGCGCGGCTTCGTCTCTGCGCCGCAGAGCGGCACACTGGCCGACCTGATCACGCGTCCGCACAGCGCCAATGCCACGGTGACGGTGGGGCCGGACGATACGCTCGCGACGGCGCACGACCGGCTGCGTGACGGCGGTTATTCGCAGGTGCCAGTGGTCAAGGATGGGCGCCTGGTCGGCGCCGTGACCGAAGGCGATCTGTTGCGCGCGGTACTGGAAGAAAATTTGAGCTTCGACAAACCGGTGAAGCGTGTCATGAACGCCGGCTTCCCGCGTCTCGATGCGAGCGAACCGCGTTCGATGCTGGCCGAACGGCTGGCTATTGAACCCGCGATCGCGATCGAGGACGGCAGCGAGTTCCTGGGTCTGGTGACGCGCGCCGACTATCTCACTTCGATTCGCAATGGAGACCGTTCATGATCTCGAATAAAAACTGCCGCTTCGACACGCTGTGCATCCACGGCGGGCAGTCGCCTGAACCCGTGACCGGCGCCGTGATGCCGCCGATTTCGCAGGCCTCGACCTATGCGCAAAAATCACCGGGCGAACACACCGGCTACGAATATTCGCGGACCCAGAACCCCACGCGCCAGGCTTGGGAACGAGCCGTGTGCACGCTTGAAGGCGGCGCTGGCGCGCACGCTTTTGCTTCGGGATTAGCCGCAGCCGCCACCGCGTTGGACCTGTTGCCGAGCGGTAGCGAAGTGGTGGCGATGGACGATCTGTACGGTGGTACGCGTCGACTGTTCGAGCGGGTGCGTGCGCGCAGCGCCGGGCTCAAATTCCGCTTTGTGAATCTCGCCGATCCGGCGGTTCTGGAAAAGGCCGTTACATCCGAGACCAAACTGGTGTGGGTGGAGTCGCCCACCAATCCGCTGCTCAAGCTCGCAGACCTGAAGGCCGTTGCCGAAGCCGCTCATCGGGTGGGCGCGCTGGCATTGTGCGACAACACGTTTGCGAGCCCGTGGAGCCAGCGTCCCATTGAGCATGGCTTCGATCTGGTGCTGCACTCGGCGACCAAATATCTCAACGGGCATTCCGACATGGTGGGCGGTGTGCTGGTATCCGCCACCGACGAACTCGCCGAACGCGTGGCCTTTCTGCAGAACTCGGTGGGTGCCGTCGCCGGCCCGTTTGATGCCTACCTTGCGTTGCGCGGGCTGAAAACACTGGCGCTGCGCATGGAGCGCCATTCGACAAGCGCGCTGGCTCTCGCCCAGTGGCTGGAAACCCAACCGGGCGTGCGCCGCGTGATTTATCCCGGCCTGCCCAGTCATCCGCAGTATGATTTGGCCAAGCGCCAGATGCAGCGCGGCTTCGGTGGCATGATCACGGTCATGCTGGATACCGATGTCGCTGGGGCGCGCCGTTTCCTCGAACGCGTGCAGTTGTTTACACTGGCCGAAAGCCTGGGTGGTGTGGAGAGTCTGATCGAGCATCCGGCGCTGATGACTCACGCCGCCGTGCCCGAAGCGGAGCGCAAGGCACTAGGCTTCGAGGACGGACTGGTGCGTTTGTCGGTGGGCATTGAAGATGTTGCCGATCTGCAGGCCGATCTGCAGCAGGCGCTCGCCGCCATCTGATTCTGATTAAGGGGGCTCTGATTAATTCAGAGTGCCCTGCGGGCCAAGGATGGCCCGCCGCGAATCGAGCACGTATGTGCTTGATTCGGCGTGAGCAAAGTCCGGGCATGTACCGAACTTTGCGGCTCTGAAAAATTCACGACGAATTTTTCAGAGGTCTTTAAATTAATGAACCTGCAATGGAGCACAACATGAGTGAAGAAGGGCAACAGTCCGTCAACGAACCGGCGCCAACCTTCGATCCCAACGCTGAGCTGGAATATCTGCTGACCGGCGCGAAAACGGGCAAGGTATCGATTATTACCGTCTATCAGGCGCTGTTGAGAGCCCCGTTGTATGCGATGTTCGATCGCGTGATGGATCCGGAAAACCTCGATACCACCGCTAATGCGCTGGTGTTCGAGACCGGCGACATGGGCAACCTCATGGTGTTGTTTACGGCGCCCGAGTATTCCGAGAAAATCGGTTCCGATGTGGGCGAGTTTTCCCATCCCGGACAGTTGGCAGGCGAATATGTAGTAGGCTCGCTGGCCGTCGATACGGGCATCATTCTCAATCCCGGTCACGAGTACGGCATGAAGTTGTCGGCGTCGGGCCTGGCTCGGCTCAAGGACGATTTCGGAACCCGTTCGGGCCCTCAGGGCGGGAGTAACGAACCGGGCGGCAATGGCGGTCCCCAAGGCGGTCCGCCCGGCAGCGCGCCTCCGGGCGGTGGCATGCCGTTCCCGCAACTTAACTGACGGATTATTAGAATCCGACTCGGAAAGCGTGTCTCCATCCGAAAAGAAGCCCGGCAGTGCCGGGCTTCTTTGTCAAGGTCGAGAGCAGTGGATTCAACCGCCACCGGTGGACGGAGGTGCAGTGGTTTGCGGGGCTGTAGCCGCCGCCGTGGCTGCATGGACTGCCGTGGTGGGTGAAGGTGTCGTCATTGGTCTGGTAGGCATCATTTTCATGGTGCTGCTTGCGGGAGCCGCCATGGCTGGCGGTGGCGGGGCGGCCTGATGGTGTTTGGAACAGGCTCCCAATATGCCCGCAACCGTTATCAGGGCGGTTAATACGATAAAACGCTTCATGAAAGAAACCTCCTGTCATTAGCGCCATTCCATAGTAGCGCATGGCAAACAGGTTTTCTCGACCTGCCTTCGAAAATGCGTCAAATTCCCCAATCGGGCGTAAAAACGTTGCAATCCGGTTTGACACAAATCCGGGCTACTGTTATACCTAAAGC
>JBOHZI010000238.1:0-4055 GCA_050738295.1 Gammaproteobacteria bacterium | reverse complement strand
GCACATGCCTGGTTTATCAGGCGTGGAGGCGGCACGTTACATCGGACGTCGTGCTCATCTTGTATTTGTTACAGCCTTCGACCAATACGCAGTCCAAGCGTTTGAGCATGGAGCGCTCGACTACTTGGTGAAACCGGTTGAGTCCGCGCGTCTGGTCGATACAGTGGATCGCCTGAAGGAGAGACTGAGTGCTGCGCAACCGACACCCGACACCGAGGCGCTGATCGAACAACTAGCGGCACGCCTGCGCAAAGAGACGGCTCCGGCGGTGCTGCAATGGATTCGTGCGTCAGTCGGGCAAACGGTTCGGATGATCGCAGTCGACGAAATCGACTTCCTACGCTCCGACGAGAAGTACACGCGAATCGCCTGGCGCGGCGACGAGGGCAAGCCGACTGAGGCGTTGATCCGCACGCCACTGAAAGAGCTGGTGGCTCAACTCGATGCTGCGCACTTCGCACAAGTGCATCGTGCGGTGGCCGTGAACCTTCGCGCGATCAGCCACGTCGTGCGCGGAGAAAACGAAACCGCGCAGATTCACTTGAAAGGTCGCAGCGACGTGCTGCCAGTGAGTCGCAGCTACCTACACCTCTTCCGTCAAATGTGACGGTCGCGCACGTAGCGTTCAATGACTGCTCTTGGCCGGAATTTGCCCTTGCTCGAACGCCCCAAGGTGGTCATTCAATTTATTTTCCGGGTAACCGAAATTTCAGACGAGTGATTTGGCGGCCTGGATGAGGGCGTTGGCGCTGTCCTGTGCATCGCCGTAGAGCATGCGGGTGTTGTCACGGAAGAACAATTCGTTCTCCACGCCGGCAAAGCCACGGCCCTGCCCTCGCTTGCACACGACAACGTTACGCGCCTGATCCACGTTGAGTATCGGCATGCCATAGATCGGGCTGGCCTTGTTATTGCGCGCAGCGGGGTTCACCACATCGTTGGCACCGATCACGAGCGCGACATCGGCGTTGGCGAATTCACCGTTGATTTCGTCGAGGTCGTGGATGAGGTCGTAGGGTACGCCGGCCTCAGCGAGCAGCACGTTCATGTGCCCCGGCATGCGTCCGGCCACCGGGTGGATGGCGAAGGAGACTTTCACGCCCTGTTCGCGGAGCACCTTCACGAATTCCCAGATCTTGTGCTGCGCCTGGGCCACGGCCATGCCGTAACCGGGCACGATGATGACGTGGCCCGCATAGGCTATCATGGCCGCCACATCGTTGGCATTGGTCGGCTTGAGTTCGCCTTCGATGTCGCCGCCGACGGCAGTCTCGCCGAAGCGCGAGAACATGACATTGGCGAGCGAACGATTCATCGCACGCGCCATCAACACGGTCAGCAGGGTGCCGGACGCGCCGACGATCATGCCGGCAATAATCATCGCCGGATTGCCGAACACATAGCCCTCGAAGCTGACGGCGAGGCCGGTCATGGCGTTGTAGAAGGCGATCAGTACCGGCATGTCGGCGCCGCCCACGGGCACGGTTACCAGCACGCCGAAGGCGAGCGCCACGATGAAGAATATGAACAGGAAGGCGCCGCCACCGTATACTATCGAAAGCACGACAAAAACGATCAGCAACCCGAGCACCGCCGCATTGACCGCATTCTGGGCGCGAAAACGCCACGAGGTCATCCAGCCCTGCAATTTGGCAAAGGCAATCAGGCTCCCGGAGAAGGAGATCGCGCCGATCAACGCACCCACCACGGCGAGCACGCCACGCGCACCCTGTTCGTAGCCGGACACCAGCGCCAGCGCGGCAATCGCCGCCGCCGCACCGCCGCCCATGCCGTTATAGAGCGCAACCATTTGCGGCATGGCCGTCATCGGCACGCGTTTGCCCGAGACCCAGGACACCACGCCGCCGAGCGCCATGGCGATAAGAATGAGAATGATGTTGGTCACACCGCCCACGCCGGGCAGGAAGAAGGTGACCACCACGGCGATCAGCATGCCGATGCCGGCCACATAGAAACCGGTACGCGCAGTGCGCGGCGAACTCAGTTGCTTGAGGCCGAGTATGAACAGCGCGGCGGCGACGAGATACGCCACCTGAATTATCCAACTCATTTCCTGGCACCCTGTTCTTTGCTGGTCTTGAACATCGCGAGCATGCGCTCGGTGGTGACCCAGCCGCCGACCACATTGGCCATCGCGAGCGTCACGGCAATAAAACCGATGATGCGCCCGAGCATGCCGTGCGCCGTGCCGAGGGCAATGATCGCGCCGACCAGCACCACGCCGTGGATGAAGTTGGAGCCCGACATCAACGGCGTGTGCAGGATGCTCGGTACCCGGGAAATGACTTCATAGCCGACGAAGGCCGCCAGCATGAAGACATAGAGCGCAATAAAGCCGTAGATCATGAGGCCTCCTGATCCGCATCGGTAGCGGTGGGTGGGGTCAGCGCAGTCGGCAGTTCGCCCGCGACCAGGCTCGCGGTGTACACCTCGTCGTCCGCCGGGATCGCGAGCTTGCCTTCCTCGCCGAACCAGGGCGCGACAAAGTTGTAGCAATTCTGCGCGTACAGTTCGCTGGCATGACCGGCGAGTGCAGCGGCCGGATTGGTCGGGCCGAGAATGTTCACGCCCTTGTGACGGGCCGTTTTGCCGGGCTGGGTGAGTTCGCAATTGCCGCCACTCACCGCAGCCAGATCGACGATGACCGAACCCGCCTCCATGCCTTCGACCATTTGCTGCGTGATGATCTTCGGCGCCGGGCGGCCAGGCACCGCCGCGGTGGTAATGACGACATTGGATTTGGCGATGTGACGTCCCAATGCTTCGGCCTGTTCCGCCTTTTCCTCTTCAGTCAGTTCGCGGGCATAACCGCCTTCGGCTTCGGCCGAGACGCCTACATTCACGAAACGAGCACCGAGCGATTCGACCTGCTCACGCGCCGCGGCGCGCACGTCGTAACCTTCCACGATGGCGCCCAGACGGCGGGCGGTGGCGATGGCCTGCAGTCCGGCCACGCCGGCACCGATAACCAGCACCCGTGCCGGGCGCACCGTGCCGGCGGCGGTGGTGAGCATGGGAAAGAAGCGCGGCAATTCGGTGGCTGCCAGCAAGGCCGCGCGGTAGCCGGCGACCGCGGCCTGCGAGGACAGGGCATCCATGGTCTGGGCGCGGGAAATGCGCGGCACTTTCTCCAGCGCAAAGGCGAGCGCACCAGCCTTGCGATAGTCGTCTGCGGGGAAATCCTCGGCGTAGGGTGCGAGCAATCCCACCACGGCTGCGCCGCGTTTGAGTTCGGCAATCGCCTCGCCATCAAGTCCGCGCACGGTGAGCACCGCATCGGCCTCGGCGTAAAGTGGTTTGGCCGCAATCTTCGCGCCGGCCTCACGGTAAGCCTCATCGGTGAAACCGGCGGCGGTGCCGGCGCCACGCTCAACGCTCACTTCGACGCCGAGTGCGCTATAGCGCGCCACCTGCGCCGGTGCCAACGCGACCCGTTTCTCGTCGCCAATCCGTTCGCGGGGTACAAATATCAGTGTCATGACTGCTTCGTATTCCTTTTGCCCTTCATACTACCAGTCCGAGCCGGCCTGATGTCACTTTAGCGCACCTGATCGAGCCGGAACAGGCATTCCGTATAATTCGTGCAAGGAGGGATCGCATGGAACCCATTTCGTCCACCGAACCTGGCGCGCCGTTTCTGTCGGCACGCGCCATCCAGGCGCTGGGCTCGACCCAGAGCTGGGCGCGCTTTGCCGGCATCGCCATGTTGGGCTGTGCGCTATTGAAGCTGATACAAACCGGCTTTGTCCTGAGCCACTTTCACGCGACCCCACAGTTGGATGCACTCGGCCCCGCCGCACAGAACATCGCCTTGGGCACGACGGTTGTAGTCGCACTGATAACGGTCGCGATCTATGCCATTATCGGCTGGCTGGCCCTGCGCTATGCAGAGCGATTGAATCGGGTGAAGCCGCCATGGCAACCTGGCTCGAAGGACATCGTCATGGCCCTGGGCGCACAGCACAGTTACTGGCGATTTCAAGGCATCGTGATTGCAGTAGGGCTGGGTTTGCTGGCGTTGGGATTCATTCTCG
>JBOHZI010000237.1:0-4070 GCA_050738295.1 Gammaproteobacteria bacterium | reverse complement strand
CGGTCTTAACGGCGTCATGTTGCAGTCCTCGATTTTGAATTTCGACATAAGCGCCGACGATCCCGAAAGCAACCCCGGCGTCAATATCTCTTACGCCACGTCCCTTCCAACCTACGCGGCAACCGCCTGGTACCACCACAAATTGTCGAACCAGCCTGCACACTTGCTGCCGTTTCTAAAACAGGTCGAGCAGTTCGCGATGGGTCCGTATCTCGAGGCGCTTAACCAGGGCAGCCTGCTCTCCGGCGCCGACAAGTCCCGGATTGCCGGGCAGCTCCACGCCTACACCGGGCTCCCCACGGCATACATCCTGAAGGACAACCTGCGGATCAGCGGCCCTCAGTTCACGCATGAATTGCTGGCCAGCACGGATGAGGTTACGGGTCGCTACGATGCGCGCTACACCGGCCCTGCGATGAATCCGATGGGCGAAGGTCCGCGCTACGATCCGACCGACGCATCCATCGATACGCCCCTGGTATCGCTGTTCAACGGCTACGTGCGCAACACGCTGCATTTCGGCAAGAACATGACCTATCGGCCGACTCTTTACGCCTATGTCCACAACTTTGACTGGAGCATGAAACATCGTGGTCCGGAATCGGGTTTCGACGACTCCGGCACGCTCAACGTCATGGGGGATCTAGCGGCGGCGATGAAGCAAGACCCGGACCTCAAGGTGATGCTGCTGGGCGGGTACATGGACCTCGCCACGCCTTTCTACGGCGCCATCTATGAGATGCACCAATTGCCGATCCCGCAGACGTTGCAAGCCAACATCAGCTACGCTTTCTTCCCGTCTGGCCACATGGTGTACGTGAACCCGAAGGCGCACAAGGGAATGCACGACGCGGTGGCCGCGTTCATCGAGGCAAACTCCAAGGTCAAATAGCCGCAAAACGTCGAGAGGCCCGTAACCCGCTTATTCGCTTCCCGCGGGTTTCTGATCAGCGGGGCCAGCCAGGCCCGTTTATGGTTTCCCGCCCGACGCCGAGGCTGAAAATGATGTTGCCGGAAGGGTGGTCGCAGCTCCCCAGGGCCTTGGCGATGCCCACCATGACGGCCTGGTAGCTGCCCTCGAAATGAGAGCCGGCGAATGCGCCCAGTTCCACGTTGCCGAAAATCTGGGGCTTTTTGTAGGCCTTGTTGTCGCAGGCGGGCGGATATGCATAAGGTGGCTGCACGGCGGTATCGCGGGTATCGTCTGGGTGCGCGCCCTGCTGCCGGGGTTTGGACGCCGGAGCGACTTTTGCTTTGCCATGCGTCGTGCTCGCTGTGGCAGGGGTGAACTGGAGATCGAGATCCAGATTCAGGGGTTTGGCGGGCGGCGATTGCGCCAAGGCAGGAGCGGCAGCGAAGATGGCGATGCAGGCGACGAGCCATGGCTTGAGGGTCATTGTGGCTGCTCCAGTAGTCCGAACAAGCGCTTTCCGGGCCTTTGAGAGGTTTAGATATCGCCCGGATGGTTGAAGTTCCCGTGCGTCGAAAAGTACCGGGCCCCCGGGCCAACGCAGATGTCGGCGTCCGAATTTACATTTCACACTAAAGTTTTTGAGAACATGGCTAAGAGCCTTTCTGGTGAAGAAATTGAGGATGGACTTCATTTGCCCCGGCCGTCGTATAACGGGTTGCGTCATATGACGCAGAACGTTATAGTGTACCCATGATCCGTAGCTTTACCGACAAGGAAGCCGAAAAGATATGGGCCGGCGTAGGTTCTCGGCGACTACCTGCGGATATTCAGCCAGTCGCGCGCCGCAAGCTGCGCATGCTTCACAACGCACTGACACTGGATGATCTGCGCATACCGCCGGCCAACCGGCTGGAAGCGCTCAAGGCCAAGCGAAAAGGTCAGTACAGCATACGGATCAACGATCAGTGGCGTATCTGTTTCCGTTGGACGCATGCTGACGCCTATGACGTGGAAATTGTCGATTACCATTGACGCATTGGAGTTGATTATGAAAACCCTACCCAACATTCACCCTGGCGAAGTGCTGCTGGAAGAGTTTCTGAAACCTCTCGGTATCAGTCAGAATGCTTTGGCTCGTGCGGCAGGCGTGTCGCCACGTCGCATCAACGAAATCGTACTCGGTAAGCGCGGCGTCACCGCCGATACAGCCGTGCGTCTGTCTGCCGCACTGGGAACCAGCGAGCGTTTCTGGTTGGGGTTACAGGCCGACTACGACCTGGAAGAAACCCATCGAACACTCGGTAAGGAAATTGGTCGGATCGAGCGGCTCGCTGCTTAAGACACCTCAACCGAGGTCAATCATCGGCAATTAACGAGGTAGTTCAGGCCTTTCATTTCACATCAACCGAGGTAAGGATCGAATAATAGTGAATAATAGGGGGCAGTATACTTAACTTCAAGTGGCTTACGGGACGCAGTGAGGAAGCTACACTGACCGAGTCCGCACCTGTGACGCCGCGACCGGCTGCGGGCCGTGAAACACGGTCAAGCGCATCACGGTACTCACGCGCGCTGGAGGCCGAAGTCGGCGAGGGGGGGGCAGTGAGGGCACAGTCCATTCGCTGTCCTATAATGAAACGGTCTCATTTACGTCAAACCGGAGCCATGTCATGAGCGCTACTGCCGGGAACATCCGCGAGAAGGTTCGACACTTGGCCGATGCACTGCCGCCCGAGGCGACGTGGAAGGACGTGCTCTACGAAGCTTACGTGCGCCAGGAGATCGAAGCCGGCCTGAGTGAGGCCGAGCAAGGCGAGTTTGCCACCGCAGAAGAAGTCCGTTCCGCGTTCGCGAAGTGGGGAGTACAGGTTGAGACTGAAGTGGACGCGCCGCGCCCTTAACCAACTGGTCGCGGCACAAGACTATATCGCCGAGGACAACCCCGCCGCGGCTCACGAGATCGGCCAGCGTATCCACGATGCGCTGGCGCTGCTGCTGACCCAGCCGGAGATGGCACGCCTTGGACGTATCGCCGGCACGCACGAATGGGTCGTCGATCATACTCCGTACTTCATCGTCTACCGGATACAGGGAGACACGCTGCAAGTGCTGCGCGTGATCCACGGAAAACAGGACTGGCCACCAGGAAGATGACGCTGACAGCGCCGACTTAACCGCTTATTACGTCGCGAGGAAACAATCGGGAAAAACGGAGCTCAGGTCTCGCATTGCAACATCAACAGAAACGGGTTCAGACCGCGGCTTTCGGTGTGAGCTGATATCATCAGTGACCCCTTCACAAGGATATGAAGAATGTTTTCCATGCATAAAATTCTCCGAACCTTGATGTCCGCGACCATCATCGCGGGTGCCAGCCTGGCCCTTTCCGGCATCCGTCCTGCCATGGCCTCGACCTCTGCGCCCAACTCGAGCTCTGCGCCCAAGGCGCGCAAGGTGGAGACTCATGCGAGTGTCGAAGTCGGCGGCAAGACGATCCACTACACCGCAACGGCCGGGACCATCATCCTGCGCAACAAGAAGAACCAGCCGATCGGCAGCATGTTCTATGTCGCATACACCAAGGACGGCGTGCGCGACCTCGCGCAGCGGCCGGTGACATTCCTCTATAACGGCGGGCCCGGCGCGTCGTCCAACTGGCTGACGATGAGCGGCCTGGGGCCGTATCATGTCGCTCTGGCCAACGGTGCGCCCAACTCGCCGCCGCCGTATGACGTAGTGTCCAGCCACGAAACCATCCTCAACGACAGCGACCTTGTGTTTATCGACGCCATGGGCACAGGATTCAGCCACATCGTCGGCAAGGGCAAGGGCAAAATGTTCTGGGGTGTCGATGAAGACATTAAATCCTTCGGCCAGTTCATCCAGCGCTATCTGACCCGGAATGATCGCTGGGACTCGCCGCTCTACCTCTACGGCGAAAGCTACGGCACCACACGCTCGGCCGGGCTGGCCTATTACCTGCAGCAGCAGGGTGTGGCGGTGAACGGAGTGATCCTGCAATCCTCGGTGCTCAACTATTTCGACTCCGCACCTGGTTCGAACACCGGATACATTTCCTACCTCCCGAGCTATGCAGCCATAGCCTGGTATCACGACAAGGTGCCCCACAAGTCCGCCAGCCTGAAGGCTTTTGTTG
>JBOHZI010000236.1:0-4099 GCA_050738295.1 Gammaproteobacteria bacterium | reverse complement strand
GAGATATACAGCACCGCGCATGTGAATTAGAAAATTTTTCGATACGAACTTCCTGCGACAACTGCTTTTACGCTGCGCCCTCAACCGAACAGGCGCTCTTCCCAATCGCCAACGTAGCCCTCGATCTGCGCGAGGCACTGCGCGTAGAACTTTTCGGGCAGTCCATAAGGATCGAATACGTCCGCAGCGCGGTATTCCCCGAGTCGGTGTACGCGCCCCTTGAGGAGAGGCCAGGTACGCTCAATATATCGCTGCTGTTCACGCTCCATCACCAGGAACAGGTTGTAGCGCGCACCCAGTTCCCACGTAAGCTGCTGGCCACGGTGCCCGGAGACGTCCAGACCCCGGGCTTTCATCAAGGCAAGTACGGGATCAGGAGGGGCGCTACCAACGAGCGCTGCGATTCCGGCGGAATCGACTTTGAGCCCGTGCTCGTGCGCTTGGGCGCGCTGGCTGAAAAGCGCAGCGGCCATGGGGCTCCGGCATATGTTTCCGGTGCAGATAACGAGTAGGCTGTTAATCACACTCAGTGGACGACCGGATGCAGCCGGTCGCGGGGAAAGCGCAGGATTGTAGGGTAGCTCCGCACGTGCGTCAAACAAAACCGCTCGGACCACGCCACCCGGCAATGAGTTACATCGCATCCCCGTTGCCGCAAGGGGTTTCCGAGGCATTCGTCGGAAGTGAAACTCGAAATCGGAACGGCATCCACCGTGAGTACGAAGACCCACTCCTTTCGTCATTCCCGCGCAGGCGGGAATCCAGTAAAAATAAGGCATCCCGACGCAGTCGGGATACAAAATCATACTAGATTACTCGCCACCTCGTGGCTCGCCCTTCGGGCCATGCGCTACGCGCATGTTGTCTCCGGCCTTCGGCCTCCGGCTCCCGCCTTCGCGGGAATGACTAAAAAATAAGTGCAAACTTTCTCTGGACAGCAGTGCGCCTGCGCGGAAATGATGAGAGGAAAATAAGTCAGAGATTCCCTAACTTATTGATTTTATTGGCACCGGAACCGAACTCGAATATGCGTTACATCCATGTCGGGGTGATCGGAATCGTAGGCACGCCAGCCACCAGGGGGTTGTTCTGTTCGGAATGCCGTGCACGCTTCCTCCGTGCCTTCCTTGCAGGTGCCGCGTCAGGCCGGTAGGAAGTACCCGGCTTTTCGTCTGGTCGGGCCAGACGTGGCGGTTGACTCATGCGCGCGCGTTCTCGCCAACCGTGATCGGTCTCACCTTGGCGTGGAACCGCCGCTGTGCCTGCCACAAATTGTAATCCGCCTGCATGCCGTACCAGGAACCCGGCGTCGTACCTAGCGCCTGAGCGAGACGCAAGTCCATGTCGGCACTCACGGCCGCCGAACCGTTGAGTACGCGCGATAGCGCCACGCGGGTAACGCCCAACCGCCGCGCCGCCTCGGTGATACTGATTTCGGCGAGCCACTCGCGCAGCACTTCGCCGGGATGGGGAGGGTTGTGCATCATGTCTCTCACCTCAATGATATTGCTGGTAATCCACAAGCACGGCATCGCCGTCCTTGAACGTGAAGGTCAAACGCCAGTGGCTATCAATCCAGACTGCCCAGTGATCGGCAAGTCGCCCCTTGAGCGGGTGCAAGCGCCAGTTCGGCACGGCCATATCGTGAGGGTCGCTCGAATGATCCAGCCGTGCCAGTTGAAGCCTTAGCCGCTTGGCGTGCTTGGCTTGAATACCGCCCTTCTCGCCTGAACGAAAGAACCTCTCGATGCCCTTGTGACGAAAGGAACGAATCATGCGATCAAGTGTATAGCCTAACTATACAAATGTCAATGGACGCCTTTGGATTAGTTAATGGTGCCCGGGGCCGGACTCGAACCGGCATGGCCTTGCGGCCGAGGGATTTTAAGTCCCTTGCGTCTACCGATTTCGCCACCCGGGCATTACACATGTTGAAAATGGAGGCCAGAGTCGGAATCGAACCGGCGTACACGGCTTTGCAGGCCGCTGCATAACCACTCTGCCATCTGGCCTTCGCGTCTGCGCAATATAACAGCTTGCGGCGAACACAAAAAACCCCGGCTCACCGGGGTCCTTAAAAGATGGAGCGGGAAACGAGATTCGAACTCGCGACCCCAACCTTGGCAAGGTTGTGCTCTACCAACTGAGCTATTCCCGCTTTCTTGCCGCATATTTTAGAGGCGTGGCTGTGGGTGTCAAGCCTGAACCGGACAACACACCCAGCCAGCCATCAGCCATGGCCTGAATTGGTCGGGGTGAGAGGATTCGAACCTCCGACTTCCTGCTCCCAAAGCAGGCGCGCTACCAGGCTGCGCCACACCCCGTCTGCGCGCATGTTAGCCGCCCCCGGAGCCTTGGTCAACGTTTCCAGCGACAGGGCCGGTACAAGATACTAACCCGAGCATAAGTAAGGCCACCTCAGCGGGTCTGTGCCGGAGCGCATGCAAGGCGCGCGGGCGCCGGAAGGGTCGTTCCCTTTCAAGACCGCGCAACGCCGCAGGCGCCCGGCACAGACTCGCCCGCAGGGAGCCCCTGAGACCGTCCGCCGCCTGCGTTGCGTTCGTTTGACGTAGAGCGACTACGTCCGCGCGAACGCGTCTTGTCGGCGAACGTCTCAGGGGCTCTGAGTGAGGCCTTACTTATGCTCGGGTTAGTATGGGCCTCCCATTCGCCGCGAAATCACCATGAGCGCTCGCCTTCTGGACGGCAAGGCCGTCGCCCTGCAGATTCGCCGCCGCCTGCGCACCGAAGTGGATGCGCTGGTCAACGCCGGACAGCGCCGTCCCGGCCTCGCCGTGGTGCTGGTGGGAGAAAACCCGGCCTCCGAGATCTACGTGCGCCACAAGCGCGACGCCTGTCGCGAAGTCGGCATCGAAACCACGGCCTACGAACTACCCACCGACACGCATCCTGCGGAGCTCGACTATCTGATCGAGCGCCTGAATGCGCAAGACAACATCGACGGTATTCTGATTCAGCTCCCGCTGCCCGACCATATGGATGCCGCCGATCTGCTGGAGAAGATCGACCCGGCCAAGGATGTGGACGGCTTTCATCCCTACAACGTCGGTCGCCTGGCGCAGCGCATCCCGACGCTGCGTTCCTGTACGCCCAAGGGCATTATGTACCTGCTGGAAGGCATCGGCGAGCCGTTCAAGGGCCGCCATCACGTCATCGTGGGCGCATCCAATATTGTGGGCCGTCCGATGGCAAGCGAACTGCTGCTCGCAGGCGCAACGGTCACGATATGCCACAAGTTCACCGAGGATCTGCGCGCCCACGTGGAGCGTGCCGATGTGCTGGTGGTGGCCGTGGGCAAGCGCGACGTGGTCGATGGCCACTGGATCAAACCGGGTGCCACCGTGATCGACGTCGGCATGAACCGACTCGACGATGGCAAGCTCACAGGCGACGTGGACTTCGCGGTAGCCAGCGAACGCGCCGCGTGGATCACGCCGGTACCGGGCGGAGTCGGCCCCATGACGGTCGCCATGCTGCTCGAGAACACGCTCGAGGCGTATCACGCACGCAACAAGCGCCCCGCCCCATTACGTCGGGAAGAAGCCTAGGAGTCTATCGCGTTCAGGGTTGGTCTTCGGCCTCGGCCGGAGTCTTTTTCTTGGCGGCGAAATTCAGGCGGCTGACGCCCAGCATGTAAGCAGTCGCGCTGGCGATATAGATCGACGAATAGGTGCCGACGGCAATACCAATCAGCAACGCCAGCGAGAAGCCGCGCAGTGAGGCTCCGCCTACTACCAACAGCGCAACCACCACGAGCAGTGTCATGCCGGACGTCATGATGGTACGCGACAGCGTCTGATTGATGGCCGCGTTGATGATTTCAATCGATTCGCCACGACGCATGCGCTTGAAGTTTTCGCGAATACGGTCGAACACCACCACGGTATCGTTAACCGAATAACCCAGCACCGCGAGCACGGCGGCAAGCACATCCAGATTGAACTGGAGCCCGACAATAGAGAATATGCCGACCACGAACAACAGGTCGTGCAAGGTGGCCGCCACGGCGCCCAGCGCAAGGCGCCATTCGAAGCGCACCAGCAGATAGATGAAAATCATGATCAGGGTCACGATAAGC
>JBOHZI010000235.1:0-4110 GCA_050738295.1 Gammaproteobacteria bacterium | reverse complement strand
CCCGTCCGCCGCCAGTTTTGAGCCTCAAGCTGGCCAAGGTCTTCCGCAAATCTCTTTGAAGCCCGCATTGTTGCGGGCTTTTTCTTGCCCGTAGTGTCCCAAGGCATCCGCTGGCAGCCGTGAGCAAACGTGAGTAAGATCGGTCATGATTACTCACTGAGCACGATGGCTTGCTCACATGGCGCTTACCGACGTGAAGGTGCGCAACCTGCGCTCCCGCCTCACCGTCTACCGCGTGGCCGATGCGAATGGCTTGTGCATCGAAGTCAGGCCCACAGGCTCCAAGCTCTGGCGCTACCGGCACAACGGCAAGGCGACCATGCTGCCGCTGGGCGAGTACCCGCACGTGAACCTCGCAGCCGCGCGACGATGCGCATGCCCTGCTGGCGGACGGCACCAATCCCGCCGAAGCGCGTCGAGCCGACAAGCGGGCTCGGCTCCTCTCGGCCGAGAACACTTTTGCGGCCATCGCGGGCGAATGGATTGCGAAGCAATCTGCCAAGTGGACGCCCCACCACGCCGCCGACGTACTGCGCTCGCTCGAACAAGGAGCGTTTCCGGCATTCGGCTCTCGACCCGAAGCGGCCACTGGTGACGGTCCGCTCTTGGGAAGCATGCTTACCCGTGCACTACAATCTTGATGCTACGCACCGGCCGATGAACGGCCGAGCGACACGCGAGCAGGTAGCACGAACAGAAATTCTGCCAAGGCTCGCGCAAAATCAATGACCCGACTTGCATCAGCGCTAGTCGGTAGGGTCGCGGCCGAGTCTGCGTGTCTTTTGTCATTGGCCTCTAGTCGGACATCGTGCGCCCACGCTGCCATATCGCTTGTAATGAGATGATCCGATGCCGCTTGGTCGATCCGACTGTATAGACTACCTTCGCTGTAACCTTTAGCTTTGAGCATCGCGTCCACCGAACTCGCTGCAAGCATGACGGCGCCCGCTGGTGCATGACGTGAGTTCATTGCTTGCAGGAGATATTCACGCGCAGTAGCTGGTACCGCCTCTTCGATGCTCGTTATGGGTGGAAAGACATCAATGACGCTATCATTGAGAGCGCTAGCATTTGCGAGAACCGCGCCCCCACAACGCCGACATGTGTAAACACCCCAGTGCCGTGGGTTTGAACCGTCGATTGCTTTCGTCTGCATTTGGTGAGCAAGCGTCAGCATCGGGCTATCTACGCCGCAATGCGGGCATCTCGAAAGGTCCAATTGCCCTATCAATCGCATCAACTTCTCCCCTAGCGGCTAACGCTGGAGGTCAGCGGCCGGCGAAAAGCGCAGCTTTTTTACGGTCCGCTGGAATGACTTGTTACGCCAATTCCCGGCGCTGACAAATACGCGGCTACTCATATGAGCCCTTTTGCTGCTAGCCGCCGGTAGTGCTCGCCGAGAGCCGTGAGGCGAATGGTCTTGCTCTCCATGGCGGCATGCCACATGTGCGGAGCGCCGTCAGGTACGGCAAGCCCAACGCGGTTGTACTTCTGTAAGATCTTGAAGACCGCATTGTGATCAGGGTCCGGGGCTGGAATGCCTTGCGAGTTCGTGGCCCAGGATTCGTGCCGCTCAGGCTCATATGTGGGGTCGAGTTGGAACTGGAAGCCGGGAGTCGGGAAAAACTCTGAAATCCGGCGAAGTTCAGCAAGCTCTAACGGGGGGTCAACTTTCCGCAAGGAAACGAAGCGCTTGACGTTAGTCTTAAAGACAGGCCGCTGTGCCCATGGTCCGAGCGACTGATCTACGTGCGCATAGACACCGCCTGGCGTCACATCCCCCACCAAGTTTGCGGCAGCACCTCCGAGCGCATCGACTAACAAGCTGGTAAAGACACCGGCACCGTCTTCCTCGGTTGCATACTGCTGCGCAGTTGATGCTGTGAGAATGGTCACTCCATCGCTGATCTCGGCTACCTTTTGCTGCAATGCGCTTCCTCCCGCGACGCCGCTGTGACAGCTATCGAGAATGATCACGCGGTTCTGAATCTTCGACTGATTGGCCATGGTCATAATCTCAGCCAATGGCACGCCGTCGTTCCCGGTCTTCACGTCGGAAGAGCAAAGATAACCTCCCGTTGCTTCAATGTGACCATGCCCGGCAAAGTAGAAGAGCGCAACTTCACCATCACCGGAAAAGAGGCTTTCGATAGCCTGCCGAAGCTCGTCACGCCCAACAGGATCACTGGGCCCAGTGGCGGTTAGATGCTTCACACCAAAGTTCACTGACCCATCGGCGTGCCGATCAAGCATGGCCTTAACCGCGAACGAATCGTTCACGCAACCATAGAGCTGCGAAACGTTGGTGTAGTAGTCGATACCGACGACGAGTGCTTTGCGCATCAGAGGCTATCAATCCACGCAGCGATGTTGTCCCAAGTCCAGACCATCGTATTCACACCGGCGAGGTCGGTGCGATCTTCCTTGTAGGCCCAGATGCCACGAATTTTCTTCTTTTCTTCTTTGGCACATTGAATCTCCCACTTTTGCCCACTGGAGTTAAGGGAGTTCTTGCTGACAATCACGAGGACGCCATTGGATCGAAGAATGCGAGTGCGCACCTTCTTCTTCCACTCCTCGTCGTAGGCTTCTTTAACCGACATGTCTACGTACTCGAAGGGCGAGTCGGTATGCAAAGACTGCCCCTTGATCATGTCACGGATGCGCGCGTCCTCAATTGCGAAGGCAATGAAGACAACTTTCTTATCGGCCATGAAAGACTCCTGTGGTTAAGGCATAACGCTAATCCGGCTTCAAAACGAGGTGTAATCCCGCAACCTATTCAGCTGGTCAGACAGCGCGCTGTCGGTGCCGGCCAACAAGAATCACCGGCTTGCACTGATCGTGCAACCTAATCCTGCCGTCTAAATCTGCAGCATTTCCCTGGGGCGGCTGTGCCGCTAGTGCGATGTTCCCACTTCCCCGACAACGCGGCAAGCTTGCTGTCGTAGCATTTTTGAAAACGGTGTTCACTGGCGCGGCGAAGAGGTCCCGGTCAAGCTGCCCGCCAAGGGCCGCTTTCGGGCCATTCGGCCGCACGTGCGAACTTCCGCTCATGGCCGCTTCTGTTGAAAAACTCCCTTTCGGAATTTCGGGCACTCTGGCAGCGAAATTTTTGCTGGCGACAGTTCGGTCTGGAAGGTCCCGGAGGCTCGAATTTGCGTGAAATCGAACTATCGTGGCCGTCGCGCGGCTACGTTTTCGGGGCACTCACCGACCATCCGAGTTTTTCAACAGAATCGGCCGGACCGCGACCGTAGCCGCGGCCCGTCGGCCGCCGCTCAGACTTCGGTCTGTTCAGCCATCTCCAGTGCGTCGTCGACCTCGATACCGAGGTAGCGGACGGTGCTTTCGAGCTTCGCATGGCCGAGTAGCAGTTGAACGGCGCGTAGGTTCTTGGTGCGGCGGTAGATCAACGATGCCTTGGTGCGCCGCATCGAGTGTGTGCCGTACGCAGAGCCATCCAACCCGATCTCAGCCACCCAGTGGTGCAGGATTCTCGCGTATTGACGCGTCGAAAGGTGCGGAGAAGTGCTGACGCGGCTAGGAAACAGATACGCATCCGGCCGCAGGCCGGCTGTTGTGATCCACTCCCGGAGCGCCTGCTTTGTCTGCTCCGTGATCTCAAACTGCACCGGGCGGTGGGTCTTCTGCTGCATGACAATGGCTCGCGAGGCGACCTGCTCGCCATGGGCCACGTCCAGGACACGGAGCCTCACCAAATCACAGGCGCGAAGCTTCGAATCGATTGCAGTATCGAACAGCGCAAGGTCACGGGTACGGTGTCGAAGTTGCAGGCGGATGCGGATCGCCCAAATATCGCGCAGCTTGAGCGGTGTTTTCTGTCCAACGAGTTTGCCCTTGTTCCAAGGTTGCTGGGGTTGATTTTCCATCGCAGTCTCCAGTCGGGACTTCGATGGTGGTTCTTGCATTGGCAAAGCGGCGAAAAAAGCCTGGGTCCGTTCCTTTGGCTCCTGTAACAGAAAGACATGCACGTGCCTCGCCAGACACGTCCTGTGCGAATCTAAATCGGGATGTACTGCTAAAGCCTGATCCACCCATGCTGAATCGGCTTAGGCGACTACTGATTGTCGAGATAGATCGACATCA
>JBOHZI010000234.1:0-4126 GCA_050738295.1 Gammaproteobacteria bacterium | reverse complement strand
TCGATCGCAGCGGCTATCAGAGCACCTTCGTGATGAGTGCGGCGGTGTTGCTGCTCGCGGCCTTTTTTGCCTTTCTGACCTCACGTTCACAGGCTGCACGAGTCGCCTAATCCATGCGCAGAGCAAGAAGGAATGCCATGACTATGAGCCACTTCAGTGGAGACATCGACCAGTCGTCTTCCCGCGCCGCATACAAGCGCGGCCGCTCAACACGAAGGCTGTGGATCTTATCCGGACTAAGCTTGGCATTTGGCTTACTGGTGTTCGGCGAGTGCGAGGCGGATCAATCGTCAACGATCACTGTTGTAGCGAAGAATGCCCGTGTGACATCCGGGAAAGTGGAGGAAACACGCATGTGGATGACCATCGGCGACCATCGCTTCGCCATCACCTTGGCCGACAATGCCGCCTCTCGAGCGTTTGCGGCGCAACTACCGCTGACGCTCGACATGAGCGAACTCAACGGCAATGAGAAATACGTCAATCTGCCAAAAGCGCTACCCACCGACGCGAGCAGGCCGGGTGCTATCCATACCGGTGATCTCATGCTTTACGGCACAGACACACTCGTGATTTTCTACGAGGCGTTCCATTCGTCTTACTCCTACACGCGCCTCGGACACCTGGATGATCCCGGCGACTTGGCACAGGTGCTTGGCCTGCATGGCGTGCGTGTCATGTTTTCGGGCAATTAGTTGTTCGATGGGCGAAAGAGGGCATGAAGCTGCAGCGTGACTTCGATCGGCACACACGCGCACGTAATGACCTCACATCAACTCACCGTCTTGTTGCTTTTTCTCTCTGTCGGAGCATTAACCATGCAAATCCTGCGCAACGGCTCGCAACCTTCCGCGAAGGGCCCTGAGGAGTACTTCACCGGTAATGTGCGAATCGACATGCCCTTCAAGGGCATCGGCGACGCGCGAGTCACGGGCGCTTTCGTCACCTTCGAGCCTGGCGCGCGCAGTGCCTGGCACAACCATCCGCTCGGTCAGATCCTGATCGTCACCTCGGGCAAGGGCTGGACCCAGTGCGAGGGCGAGCCGATCGTCGAGATTAACGCCGGAGACATCATTACCTGCCCACCCGGTCATAGGCACTGGCATGGCGCTACGCCGACGACTGCGATGACACACATTGCTGTGCAGGAGGCGCTGGACGGAACAGTAGTCAACTGGATGGAGAAGGTCACCGACGAGGAGTATCTGGCGGGCCCGGCATCCTGACGCTTGAGCCTTCATAGCCAAAACGCGCGGTTTCGAAGCTGATCGAAACTGAAATCCAACTATTCAATCGAGGAGTGCACTCGTGCACGCAACCATGATGTACGGACCCGGCGATGTTCGCTATGAACAGGTCGAAGACCCGAAAATCCTGAAACCTACCGATGCGATCATCCAGTTGTCGGCAACCTGCGTTTGCGGCTCGGATCTGTGGCCGTACCGCGGCTTCTCAAAGCAGGATGGTCCTGCGGCGATGGGGCACGAGTATTGCGGTGTGGTGATTGAGGTGGGTTCGGAAGTCCGAACCGTGAGACCCGGTCAGTTCGTCGTGGGCTCGTTCTGTCTGTCCGACAACTCCTGTCCGCATTGCGCGTTTGGATTTCAGTCGTCCTGTGCGCAGGGTGAGTTCATGAGTGGTGCGCAAGCGCCCTATGCACGCGTGCCGCTGGCCGATGGCACGCTGGTCGCGACGGCGGAGATGCCTTCAGACGACTTGATCCCACACATGCTGGCAGTCTCCGACGTGCTCGGTACGGGTTGGTACGCGGCCGATGCCGCGAACGTTCGCCCCGGAGGCACGGTCGTGGTGGTTGGTGATGGCGCGGTTGGCTTGATGGGTGTGCTGGCGGCGAGCCAGATGGGTGCCGAACGCGTCATCGCCATGAGCCGCCACGCGCCACGGCAAGCGCTGGCACGCGAATTTGGCGCCACCGAGATCGTGGCCGAGCGCGGCGAAGAAGGCATCGCCCGAATCATGGAACTGACCAAGGGCATCGGCGCCGACTCGGTGTTGGAGTGCGTGGGTATGGAGGAGTCAATGCAGCAAGCCATCGGCAGTACCCGGCCGGGTGGCAGCATCGGCTATGTCGGTGTGCCGCACGGCGTCACTCTGGATGGCCAGAAGCTGTTCTTCTCCCAGCACCGCATGCTTGGCGGTCCAGCCCCGGTGCGGCGCTTCCTACCCGATCTGATGGAGCGCGTGCAGAAGGGCGTGATCCAGCCGGGCAAGGTCTTCGATCTGGTGTTGCCGATCGCAGAGGTGGCCGAAGGCTACAAGGCCATGGACGAGCGCCGCGCGATCAAGACGATGTTGCGCATCTGAGCCTGCGATCCTGCGAGGGCGCGGGCTATGACACTCAAATTGACTCCACATGAGCGACATCCATAAGCCATCAATGCGTAGCAAGAGATTCATTCGGCTTTGCAACGCCAGTGCCTTGTTCGTTGCGCTGGGGCTGGCATCCGCGCTGTGTCAGGCGGCTCCCACCAAAGAGGAATCAAAAACCATGCCAAGTACATCAAACACATCGGAAACGCTCTCGACCCGGCAACAAGCCATCGTACCCATCGCCGCTCTCGCCGCAGCGGGTGACATGACCAAGCTGGATGTCGTTTTGAACGAAGGGCTGGATGCCGGCCTTACGATCAGCGACGTTCGGGAAGTTCTTGTGCAGCTTTACGCCTACGCTGGATTTCCGCGCAGCCTCAATGCACTTGGCGAGCTGATGAAGGTTGTGGCGTCGCGTAAAGAGCGAGGCATCGACGATGCGCCTGGCCAAGTCCCCAGTCATGAGATTCCAACGGGTGAAGCCCTGCTCGCTGCCGGCACCGCGAACCAGACAAAACTCTCGGGCGGCCCAGTGAAAGGGGCATTGTTCGACTTCGCCCCCACCGCCAATGAGTACTTGAGGACGCATCTGTTCGGCGACATCTTCGAACGCGACAACCTCGATTGGCAAAGCCGCGAGTTGGCCACCGTGAGCATGCTGGCTGCCATGCCGGGCGTCGATGCGCAACTGCAAGCGCACATGCGCATCAGCATGAACGTCGGCATCAGGGCCCGCCAATTGCGGCAACTTGCTCAGGTATTGGCCGACCGCGTGGGCGCCGGCGCGGCGCAGCGCGCTCGTGCGGGACTGGACAAGCAACTCGCCGCCGCTGCGGAAAATTGAGGATGTTGGCCGGTGGACCCATCGCCTTGTCTGTTTTCCGGTCGCCAGAAGCGTGCTTGAAGAACACCCACACATTCACATAAGCAATCCACGGCGCTGAACCCTGTGCCACAGCAATTCGACTATGAGCGCCCGCGCCCATCCGGCATCGATCAGGTTCAGGCCTCGTGATCCATAACACTTCGGAGGAACAACACATGCAGACACGAAAACTCGGAGCCAACGGCCTCGACGTATCGGCGCTTGGCCTCGGTTGCATGGGAATAAGCTTCAGCTATGCCACGAAGCTGCCCAAGGATGAGGGAGTCGCTCTTATTCGGGCCGCTGTAGAGCGGGGCGTTACCTTCTTCGATACGGCCGAGGTCTACGGTCCTTTCACCAACGAAGAGGTGGTAGGCGAAGCCCTACGACCATTCCGCGACCAGGTCATCATTGCGACCAAATTCGGTTTCGACATCGATTTTCGAGACGGGGGAAAATCGTGGCGTGAGCAGCCGTCCCCAACATATTCGTCAAGCGGTAGAAGGATCGCTGAGGCGTCTTGGTATCGAAACCATTGACCTTCTTTACCAGCACCGTGTCGATCCGATTGTGCCGATCGAGGACGTGGCTGGCACCGTCAAGGCGCTGATCGCCGAGGGCAAGGTGAAACATTTCGGCATGTCAGAGCCCGGCGTCCAGACCCTCCGTCGCGCCCATGCCGTACAACCCGTCTCGGCACTGCAGAACGAATATTCGCTGTGGTTGCGAGCCCCCGAAACCAACGGCATCCTGCAGGCCTGCGACGAGCTCGGTATCGGCTTCGTGCCTTACAGCCCATTGGGCAAGGGCTTTCTGACCGGTGCGATGAGCAAGGATACCCAACTCGCGGAGAATGACTTCCGAAAAACCGCACGCCGCTTTTCGCCGGAAGCCATGGAAAAGAACCAGGCCTTCGTCGACCTCTTGAAG
>JBOHZI010000233.1:0-4162 GCA_050738295.1 Gammaproteobacteria bacterium | reverse complement strand
AAGCTGATCTGATCGACGGCTTGATCGCTGCCGACGTGCAGGCCGCACGCCGCTCCTTGCGTCTGATGCCGCAGGCGCTCAAGTGGGAGTGGGAAGATGCCACGACGCTCCTGCTCGAATTCGAACTTCCGGCTGGGACCTATGCCACAGTCGTTGTCGCAGAGTTGGTCGAGATCGGCCCCGGAAACTGAAACTCGTAGCCGAAAGTCAAAAACCGAACTAAACTTCAACGGCGAATGATCATAAACCGCATGGAGAATTCGATGAACAAGATCAGAGTCGGATTGATTGCCTTGGTCGTCGCGGGATTCGGAACGGGTACCGCCCTGGCGTCGAAGCCGGTTGTCGGCTCCAAACATACCTCGAACATGCTGACTCACGGCCGCTATCTGGTTACGCGCGCCGCAACCTGCGCTGACTGCCACTCGCCTCGTGACATGAAGGGACAGTACCTCGTTGGTCACGATCTGCAAGGGGCGCCCATCGGCTTCAACCCGATTCATCCGATGCCCAATTGGGCGACCATTGCTCCGTCTATCGCCGGGCTACCGACGGGCTGGACGTTCAATCAAACGGTGCATTTCCTCGAAACGGGCGTGATGCCTGGTGGTAGCTATGCCAAGCCGCCGATGCCGGAGTTTCGCTTCAATACCCACGATGCACGTGCTATTGCAATTTACCTGCAATCGTTGCCTCGGCCCGGGAAAGATCTGCACTGAAGTTCAGTAAATGTACAGCGAAAATTCATTGGTACGCCTTGCATGTTGATTGTGACGCACGACGCTTGCCTGGGACACGAACCGGGCGATTTGCATCCGGAATCGCCGGCTCGTCTGCGTGCGGTGCGAGCAGGTATCGACGATTTCATGGCGGACCATGAGGTAGCCGTGCACGAGGCGCCACGTGTCACCCGCGAGGCATTGCTGCGTGTGCATAACGCCGCGTATCTCGAGCGGCTCGAACGGCAATTCCCCGACGAACGAACCGTTCAGCTTGATCCCGACACCTTCATTTCTCCCGGCAGCAGGGAAGCTGTCTATCGTGCTGCGGGGGCTGTGGAATATGCTGTCGAGCGCGTACTTGCCGGTGACGAACAGCGGGTATTCTGCGCCGTGCGTCCGCCGGGGCATCACGCCGAACCTGATCTGGCGATGGGGTTTTGCCTGTTCAACAATGTGGCCGTAGGCGCAGCTGCTGCACTTGCGGGTGGCCTGCAGCGCGTCGCCATTGTGGACTTTGACGTGCATCATGGCAATGGTACGGAAACCATGTTCGGCGGTGACGAACGGGTGCTTTTCTGTTCGCTGTTCCAGCATCCGTTATACCCGGATTCGGGACTCTCACCAGCCGCAAACTGCGTATTCGTTCCGCTGGATGCCGGCACCGATGGGGCGGCTTACCGCGAAGCATTCGGCACCAGAGTCGAACCCGCCTTAGCGAGTTTCGCTCCGGAGTTGATCTTCATCTCGGCGGGTTTCGATGCGCATGCAGGCGATCCGCTGGCCGGACTCCTGCTCGAAGACGACGACTACATCTGGCTCACCGAACGCATCGTCGCCCAGGCCAACATCAGTGCCCAAAGCCGCGTTATCTCGCTACTGGAAGGTGGCTACAATCTGGAAGCGTTGCGCAGCGCCACGCACGCCCATCTTCAAGCGCTATCCCAGTGAGATCAGAGTGCGGCGAGTTCGTCGGGGTAGGGTTGCAGATAGACCTGCCGGTTGATGAAGTCGTCGGGGTGGCGGCGAAAATGGTGCCGGAACAGCAGTCGGACCGCAAACCAGGGGAGTGTGCCCGTGCGGAAGTCTTCGATTGCGCTCAGTAGTTCGGCGCGATCGCCGGCATCGACCCGGTCGCGCAAGTAGCCCAGCAGGTGTTGCAACACATTGACATGACGCGGGATGCGAGCCGGGTGAGCCAGAGCTGCCATGAGTTCGTCGCGATACACCTCGCTGAGTGGTTCTAGGGGCTCGCAACCGGCTCGGGCCACAAGTTGTCCGAGGCGTTTGTAGGCGGCCACATTGTGCGCCAGGAGCAGGAATTTGTGATCGGTGTGAAAGTCTATCAACGCCCGTGCGGTCGGTTTCTGCTCGAACAGACTGCGGCGCAGCCGGTCAAGCGTGAAGACCCGGACCAGAAAGCTGTCGCGCAAGCCGGTATCGCGCAGCCGGCCTTCATCTTCTACCGGCAACCAGGGCAGTGTGGCGGTGATGGCCTGAGCATAGAGCCCACGCGTATGACCGCCTGTGCGCTGGCCGTCCTCGCCGAACACCGCGACCCGGCCGATCCCGCAGCTTGGCGATTTGGACTTGAATATGTAGCCGCAAAGATCACTCAGTGCGCGTGCCTGCTCTTCGCCGTATTCGCGCAACCGCACCCCAACGGACTGCGCACTGCGTACACTGATTGCATCCATTTTGTCGCCGGTGCGTACTAGATGTATAGGCTCGCGCGGGATGCCCAGCCCGATGGCCATCTCCGGACAGCGTGGCACGAATTCGACGTAGTGCGCCAGGTGATCGGTCAGAAAGAGGTCCCGCTTGTGGCCCGCATCGAAACGCACGGCTTCTCCGAGCAGACAACTGCTGACGCCCACGCGGGGAAGCGCATCACTCATTGGTACGGACAGGCGAGTTGCATGAATGACAGGTTGACTGAGCACAGGGCTGAAATTGTACAAGGATTGTACAGTCGGCTGGTAAGCTGTAGTGCAAGATATTTTTCTACCCGGTGGGTCAATCTGTGCGCATAGCCGTAGCGGGAACCGGTATTGCCGGATTGGGGGCGGCCTGGGAGCTGGCCCGTCACCACGACGTTGTACTTTTCGAGCGCGAAAAACAGCCGGGAGGGCATGCACACACCCTGGAGGTGGCGACCGAGAACGAGCCTGTCGCGCTTGATACGGGTTTCCTGGTCTATAACGAGCGTAATTACCCGGAACTGGTGCGTCTGTTCGCTGCGCTGAATGTTGCGACCCAGCCGTCCGATATGTCCTTTTCCGTGCACCGCAACGAACAGGGCAGGGTGCTGGAATGGGCCGGCGGCACGGGTGTGGCCGGATTGTTTGCGCAACGGCGGCGATTGATTGATCCCGGCCACTGGGGCCTGCTGGTCGAGATCCTGCGCTTCAACCGTACGGCGCTGAAGGCGTTGGCCGACGAGTCACTGCACGGCACTCTGGGCGAGTTTCTGGAACAACACGGATTCTCGTCCTCACTCGCGTGGCGGTATCTGATTCCCATGACGGCTGCCATCTGGTCGTGCCCGCCGGAGCAGATGCTGGATTCGCCGGCGCAAACACTGTTGCGTTTTCTGTTCAATCACGGCTTGTTGCATGTTCGCGGGCGCCCGCAGTGGCGAAGCGTGAGCGGAGGCAGCGTCAACTATGTGCAAAATCTGTTGGCGGAGAGCAATGCCAGCATCCGCCTCGATACGCCGGTGACCCGTCTTGTACGTGAGCCGGACGGCATCACGGTCGAATCCTCGCACGGAACAGAACATTTCGATGCTTGCGTGCTGGCCTGCCATGCCGACGAGTCGCTCGCCCTGCTCGGCGATGCCGATGCCGAGGAGCGCCGGATACTCGGCGCCTTCCGCTTCACCACCAATATCGGTTACCTTCATGGAGATGCCTCCTTCATGCCGGCCGCCCGGCATGCCTGGGCTTCCTGGAACGTGCGCATGGATGATGAACGCAACCCGCAGGCCAGTGTGTCGGTGACGTATTGGCTGAATCGCCTGCAACGTCTGTCGACGCCGCACAATTATTTTGTGACGCTCAATCCGGTGCGCGAACCGCGCGAGGTCATCACGACGCTGCATTACACGCACCCGGTGCTCGATACTACGGCCGTCGATGCACAGCAGGCGCTGACCGGGATTCAGGGACGTGGCGGTCTGTACTACGCCGGCGCCTGGACGCGGTATGGTTTTCACGAAGATGGCCTGGCCTCGGGGCTGGCCGCCGCATGTGCGATTGGAACCGATCTCGCGGCCAAGGAGGGCGGGGCTTGAGCGACAGCCTGCATATCGCCGCGCCGCGTCTTTACCGGACTACGGTCGTGCATACCCGTCACGGCGCGACGCCGCATCGTTTTCAACATCGTGCCTTTCGCTTGCTGCTCGACATCGACCGCCTGGACGAGACCACCCGTTCTACATG
>JBOHZI010000232.1:0-4192 GCA_050738295.1 Gammaproteobacteria bacterium | reverse complement strand
GCCGCCTGTCCGCCTTGCGGCATCTGACTCGCAGCCCCCTTGGCGGACGCGGAATGCGCCTTTGTATACTCCACGTAGGTGTAGCCGCTATGGCCATCGACACCCGTTTCTCCGACGATCAGGAACGAGATGAAAATGAAGAAAATCGTGATTACGATAAGCGCCACTATCACCCAGGAAAAGTGGCGAACAAAGGTTCGGTCGTCGTGCAGTGTCATTGAGGGCTCCGTCTGCGCATCCGCGAATTATAAGACACCTCCACCATGACACGCTACAATGACGCTTGTCGCGCCCTTAGCTCAGCTGGATAGAGCGCAGCCCTCCGGAGGCTGAGGTCAGAGGTTCGAATCCTCTAGGGCGCGCCATACGGCCATCTGGAGAAAGAGCGGCAGCGGAATCCCGGCCCGCGCTGAGCGTCCTCGACGCCCTCCGTTTCATTACACTCACAGGCCGCTACCAGCCGGGCCTTACCGCCCTCTTTTTGGGGCACCAAACCCACAGGCGTTATAATTCAAGGCAGTAGAGACGTTGCGCACGAGCTTGTTTCGCGCTTTATTGCAGCTTGCGCCCGTTGCCGTCACCTTATTCAATCAGGAGCCAGCACATGCAGGTCACACTCGCCAAACCCCGTGGATTTTGTGCCGGTGTGGTGCGTGCCATCGACGTGGTCGAGGAGGCCCTGAAAATCTTCGGCCCACCCGTGTACGTGCTGCATGAAATCGTTCACAACCAGCATGTGGTTCGCGACTTGCGCGAAAAAGGCGCGGTATTTACCGAGGAGCTCGCCAACGTACCGGCCGGCGCAATCACCATCTTCAGCGCTCACGGCGTATCCGACAAACGCGTGCAGGAAGCCGAGGCACGCGGGCTACGCGTGATCGACGCTACCTGCCCGCTCGTGGCCAAGGTACACATGCAGGCTCAGAAATATCACCGTGGCGGCTACGAGTTGATCATCGTTGGCCACCGCGGCCACCCCGAGGTGGAAGGCACCAGCGGGCGCGTGGTGGGCCCGGTGCATATCGTCTCCGAACTGGACGAAGTGGAAGCGCTCGAGGTTGTCAATCCAGACAAACTGGCATATGTCACACAAACCACTTTGTCGCTGGACGATACGCGAAACGTGATCGATGCACTCAAGAAACGTTTTCCGAAAATTGTCGGCCCCGACACGAAAGACATTTGCTACGCCACGCAGAACCGTCAGAACGCGGTGCACGAACTGATGCAAACGTCCGACGTGCTGCTGGTGGTCGGCGCGCGCAACAGTTCCAATTCGAATCGCCTGCGCGAAGTAGGCGAGCAGGCCGGCGCACGTGCTTATCTGGTTCAGGATGCGGGCGAATTGCAAAAGGACTGGTTTCAGGAGAGCGACCGGGTCGGCGTCACCGCCGGCGCATCCACGCCGGAAGAACTCGTTTCCGGCGTGCTCGAGCGACTCAAGCAGTGGGGCGCCGAAACGGTAGAGGAAATGGGAGGCCCTGACGAAAAAGTCGCCTTCCGCATTCCGCCGGAACTGCGTATCCATGTCGAACAAGCGCAAGGAGGTTAATGCGATGTCCGTACCCATAAAGCAACAGGCCAAGATCGCAAGTTACATTATCGGCAAGAAGCTGAAGGGCGAGAAGAAGTACCCGCTGGTACTGATGCTGGAGCCGCTGTTCCAGTGCAACCTCGCGTGCCCCGGCTGCGGCAAGATCGATTACGAAGACGACATCCTGCGCCAGCGCATGAGCGTCGAGGAATGCATGGAAGCCGTGGACGAATGCGGCGCGCCTGTGGTCTCCATTCCCGGCGGTGAACCCCTGATCCACAAGGACATCAAGGCCATTGTCGAGGGTATCATCGTGCGCAAGAAATTCGTGTACCTGTGCACCAACGCGGTGCTGCTGGACAAAAAACTCGACCTGTTCACACCATCGCCGTACCTCACCTTCTCGGTGCATCTCGACGGCCTGCAAGAGCGTCACGACGAGAGCGTGGATCGCGAAGGCGTGTTCGAGAAAGCCACCGCGGCGATCAAGAAGGCCAAGGCACGCGGCTTCCGCGTCAACATCAACACCACCCTGTTCTCCGGCGAAGACCCGGAACAGGTTGCGCGGTTCTTCGACTTTGCATCGACCGATCTCGGCATCGACGGCATCACCGTCTCACCCGGCTACAGCTACGAGCACGCGCCGCGCCAGGACGTGTTCATGGGCCGGCGTGAGTCAAAGCAACTGTTCCGCGACATCTTCAAGAACAAGAACGGCACCGAGTGGCCGCTCTCGCACTCGAGCCTGTTCCTCGATTTCATCTGCGGCAATCAGGACTACCAATGCACGCCGTGGAGCAACCCCACGCGCAACATCTTCGGCTGGCAGAAGCCCTGCTACCTGATGGCCGATGCCGGCTATGCCAAGTCGTTCCGGGAAATGATGGAGACGACGGAGTGGGAGAGCTACGGTACCGGGCGTAATCCGAAATGCGACAACTGCATGGCGCACTGCGGCTACGAAGGCACGGCAGCGAACGACGCCTTCCGCCATCCACTGAAAGCCTTTTTCGTGAGTCGGCGCGGCCCCAAGCTGGAAGGCCCCATGGCACCCGATCGCCCGATTCTCTACGACAAGTCGGAAGTCGGCATCGGCGGCGTTGCAGTCGAGGTCGCAGCCGAGCCCAGTACGCACTGAACTGAACGCAGCTCATGATCGTGGTGGCCGCGATAGCGCTTGGCCTGTGGCTCACCCTGTTGCTTGTGCCCTGGCAGCCGTGGCGCTGCCGCGAACGACTGGAAGCCACGGACACACCAAGTACCCGCGACGACTTCACCGTGCTCATCCCCGCGCGCAACGAAGCAGACGTCATCGCCGATACCCTGAACGCCCTGGCGCTCGCCGCTCCGCAGGCGTCCGTCATCGTGATCGACGACGAATCGAGCGACGCTACCGCCAGCAAGGTTCGGGACAGTGTGCATCCCCATGTTCGGCTACTCGTGGGCAGCGCGCCGCCACCCGACTGGACGGGCAAACTGTGGGCGCTCGAACAAGGTTTGCGCGAAACCACCACCCCGCGCGTATTGCTGCTCGATGCCGATATCGCCCTCGCGCCCGGCATGATTGCCGCCCTCGAACGTCAGGCCGACAACGGTTACGAGCTGGTTTCGGTACTCGCCGCGCCCTGCTTTGACGGCATGTGGGCGCACTGGCTGCTGCCTGCCTTCGTGTACTTTTTCAAACTGATCTATCCCTTTGCGCTCGTTAACCACGCCCGCTCGCGGCTCGCGGCAGCCGCCGGCGGTGTGGTGCTGGTCGAACGCGAAGCGCTGGCACGCGCCGGTGCCTTTGGCGCCTGGCGCGATGAACTCATCGACGATTGCACGCTCGCCGCGCGGCTCAAGACAACGGGCGCGCGGTGCTGGCTGGGCCTGACCCACGGCGCCCACAGCCAGCGCCGCCAGGGACTCGGCTCGATTATCGTCATGGTGGCGCGCACCGCCTATGTGCAACTCGGGGAATCGCCGCTCATGCTGCTGGCCGCCAGCGCACTCATGCTGCTTGCCTTCATTGCACCGCTGGCAGCACTGGCCGCGCCCGGTCCTGCGCGCTGGCTCGGCCTCGCCGCCTGGGCGGCGCTGGCACTCAGTTATTTGCCCACCCTGCTCTACTATGGGTTGAATCCATTACAATCCGTTTTTCTGCCCGTCACGGCCTTCGCCTATCTCGCCATGAGCTGGCACTCGGCACTGCGCGCCTGGTTCGGCACCCGCAGTATCTGGAAGGGGCGGCATTACACCAGTCCACCGTGACGCACGCATGAACACATCGGAGAGCGCCTCAGACATGTCATCCAACAGCAATACCACTGCCTCATCTTCCTTCGACTGGCTGCCCGATGCCGAGCTCGACCCGCATCCGCGCCTGACCTGGCTCACCGAATGCGCCTTCGACCTCACTGTCGACGCGCTCTATGAGAAAGAGGAAATCCTGCCTGTGGATTACGCGCTCGCTCCGGGCACACTCATCGTATCCAATCACCAGCGTGACAGTGACGTCCCCATCCTGACCACCACGCTGTGTCAAAAACCTGGACGCTATCTCCGCTATCCGCTACCGTTCTTTGCCGCGCGCGAAGACATTCTGCGCACCGGCTTCCTGCGCGACCTGGCGCTCAGCGCCGGCTGGGGACAAGGCTTTGCCGCGCTACTCGGCTG
>JBOHZI010000231.1:0-4198 GCA_050738295.1 Gammaproteobacteria bacterium | reverse complement strand
CGCTCATGGTGCTCGACACCTCACTGGCCACCTGAGCCTGCTCGCGTGCCGCACCGGAAATCATCTGAATGAGTCGCGCGATGTTGTTCGAAACCGCCTCGATTTCATCCAGCGCATGGCCGGCATCCTCGGCAAGCTGCGCTCCGTTCACCACACCTGAAGTCGATTGCTCCATCGACAAAATAGCCTCGTGGGTATCGGACTGAATCGTGCGTACCAGGGTTTCGATCTGTCGCGTAGCGCCGCCAGCACGTTCGGCCAGGCGCTGGACTTCATCCGCCACCACGCCGAAACCACGTCCGGCTTCGCCCGCAGTCGAGGCCTGAATTGCAGCGTTCAAGGCCAGAATGTTCGTCTGTTCGGCGATGTCATTGATCAGTTCCACGATATCGCCGACTTCCTGCGAGGATTCACCCAGGCGCTTCATGCGCTTGGAGGTTTCCTGAATGGTTTCGCGGATGCTGGTCATGCCGTCGATCGTGCGCCGCACCGCTTCACCACCTTTGTGCGCGATGTTTACCGAACTACCTGCCACTTCGGCGGCACGTTCGGCATTGGCGGAAACCAGCTCGACCGATTGCGCCATTTGCGTAATCGAAGCCGTGGCTGTCGTAATCTGCGTATTCTGGTTCTCGGCCGCCTCGGCAAGATGCGATGCCGTCGCTTCGGTCTGACGGGCGGCGGAATCGACCTGCACCGCCGTATCGTTGATCGTCACCACCAGATCACGCAAAGCCTCGACCGTGTAATTGATCGAGTCCGATATCGCACCCGTGATGTCTTCGGTCACTTCGAGTTGAATCGTTAAATCGCCATCGGCCAGAGTGGCCAGATCGTCCATCAGGCGCATGATCGACTGCTGGTTTCGATCGTTCATGTCCTTCTGCGCCCGGGCCGCACGCCGAGCGTCACCCGTCATCTGATAGCGGAAAACGAGCGCCATAATGAACAGCAATGCCAAGCCACCTAGTATGTAGCCATACAGCGGTTTGAAAGGCCGCGCCTTCATCTGCGTCAGGTATCCGGCCTGCATATCCTGGGCATTGGACAGCATTTGCGGTCCGGCCACATTCAGGGCCAGACGCGCCTTCTGCCAATCGACGATGGAAGTCGCAACGGGGCTCAGCGTCTGCAGGTTGGAATTGAGCGCCTGATACTGGGTCTGCAACGTGCCGAGCGCCGCCTGGATGTCCGAATAGTTCGGCAGGGCGGCAATATTCATTTGCGGGGATCCATTAGCGAAGGCATTTAAAATGTCGCCAAAACTGTTTACATTATTGACGAATGCATTGGTGGCGGCGGTGAAATTCCCTGAGCCGCTCATCATAAGATCCATGTCGTGACTGGTCTGCGCAGCCATCAGCGCCTGCGCCGACGCCTGATTGATCAGATCCCGCGACAACCCGTGCGCCGCCATTGTTTGCGCCAACTGATTCCAGGCATCCACATACGCCGGCATGGCCTGGCGTACGGCCCCTGCGGCCTGTATCGAAACCAGGGCGCTGGTGCGCGCCTTGGCTATGGTCTGTGCCGATTGATTCACGGCAGGCCATTGCTGTTGCAGCAGGCCCAGACTGGAAGCGACGCCACCCGAGGCCGCGGGCATCAAGGTCTGAGGGTCGCCGCTGCCCAGAACCGCGAGTGCTCTGGACATCTGGTTCGCGCTATCGGCCAGATTGCCGAAAGCCTGGCGATCGCCATTCAATGCCGCCCGTGCTTCGTTCGGCAGAGCCTGGGACTGAATGGCCACCGTTGAGGCCTGATTCAGAAATTCCGTGTCATACACCGAATACTGCGCCACGAAGAAAAAATCCGCCGCTGCAGCGACGATGCATATGAGCGCCAGCAAGCCCACCACATAGGTGAGTAACGTGCCGCGCGCTGCTGTTCTGGAATCTGCCATGAAGTGTTACCTCGAAGTAATCTTTAGATGACTAAAGGCGTCCGTAGCTGACGCACCGGGAGTCATGAAGCCGCCTGAAGAAAGGCTTCGGACTCGACCAGATCGCGCAGGCTCAGGACAGCCCAGGTTTCATTGTCGCGTTCGTAAGCCCCGAGCAGGAAAGGGGCGAGCATTTCGGGCATTGCCGTCGCCGGCTCAGCCACATCTTCAGCGGTAAATCGGCGGAACCCGACCACCTGATCCACCAGCAATCCGGCGGGAATCTCGGGGTGATTCACCACGATAATTCGACTTGAACGGGTCACGGGCGATTCGCCGAGTCCGGCCCAGCGCGCCAGGTTGGTAAGCGGCAACAATTGACCACGTACGTTGGCAAGCCCCATCAACCAGGACTTGGCACGCGGAACCCGCGAGGCTCCTGGCCAGGTAATAACCTCGCGTACTTCCGCGCGCGAGCAAATCAGGTGGTAACGGCCCAGTCGGCAAGCCACGCCCACCCACAGATTGGCAGTGGTGCGCCGCGCCCCGAATTCCTCACCGAGGATGGCCTCTTCAAGCGCCAGTAGAAGCTCGAAAGGGCGTTCACGCAATGCGGCCAACGCTTTGCTGGCCATATCAGCCGCAGACCTCACGCACCTTGGACAACAAGGTATCCGCCGTCACCGGTTTGACGAAGTAGGCAACGGCGCCCTGGCGCAGACCCCAGACTTCGTCGGTGGGCTGATCCTTGCTGGTTACGATGATCACCGGGATGTTCGCGGTATGCGGATCCTTGGTGAGCTTTCGCGTGGCCTGGAACCCGTTCACCCCGGGCATCACCACATCCATGATGATAACGTCGGGCAACAACTCACGAGCCGCTTTCAGACCGCTCTCGCCATCCTCGGCTGTAACCACTTCAAAGCCGTTTTTTTCAAGCGCGGTACGCATGACATGAGTTTCCGTGGGAGAATCATCCACGATCAAGACTTTTGACATATGTGTAAGGCCCCTACCCCTATTTAGCTGACTTCCCGACGCCTCGCCGAAACGTGGCGCTTGACAGCACCGATCAATTGATCTTTGGTGAATGGCTTGGTGACGTATTCCTCGGACCCGACGACTCGCCCCTTGGCCATGTCGAACAATCCGTCCTTGCTGGACAGCATGATCACCGGGATGTCCCGGAATGCTGGATTGCTCTTGACCATCGAGCAAGTCTGGTAACCGTCGAGACGCGGCATCATCACATCGACAAACACCACGTCAGGTCGCGCGTCGACAATCAGCGATAACGCCTCGAAGCCGTCTTCGGCCGTGAGCACGGTAGCCCCCGCACGACCCAGCAACGATTCGGCCGAACGCCGTATCGTTTTCGAGTCGTCGACGACGACGATTTTTACCCCTGTAAGATCCATCACTGCCTCATTCACCTCCAGGTCCTCCTGAACACTGGCAGCAGCCGAACGGCGGTCTCGATTTTGTTCGATTGTCGAGTTCATCCCGTTCGCGCCCCAGGCCTACGCATGCAATATAGCTTACTATTTACCACAATATTCGCTTTTAAGCTATTGAGTCAATGGCAACTACCTCCGCTCGCCACGCCACCGAATCCCGCCTCGGCGTGGTTATGGACCCGATCGAAGCCATTCATCCAGCCAAGGATACAACGCTCGCACTGCTGTTGGAAGCCCAGCATCGGGGCTACGCCCTGACCTACATCCCGGCCGAAAACCTGTGGGCCACAGGCGGTAGCGCCTGGGCCCGCGGCCATCAGGTCTCGGTCAGGGACGACCCGGAGCACTGGTTCGAACTGGGCACGAGCGCCACCGAGCCACTCGGCAACTTCGATGTCGTTCTGATGCGCAAGGACCCGCCATTCGACCAGGAATACATCTACCTCACCTATCTACTGGAACTGGCCGAGGCCGCCGGTGCGCGCGTAATCAACCAACCCCGCGCCCTGCGCGACTACAACGAAAAAGCCGCCATCCTCAAATTCCCGGAACTGGCGCCGCCTACCCTGATTGCACGGAACTTGGATCTGTTTCGCGATTTTCACCGGCGCGAAGGCCACATCGTACTCAAGCCGCTCGACGGCATGGGCGGGCGCGGCGTGTTCGTGCTCGCGCCCGGCGATCCGAATCTGAGCTCGGTGGTTGAGACCCTGACCTCGGGCGGGCGTGAGCACATCATGGCCCAGCGTTATCTGCCCGCGATCCGTGAGGGCGACAAACGGGTGCTGCTGATTGATGGCAAGCCCGTGCCCTACATGCTGGCGCGAGTGCCCGCAGAAGGCGAGAGCCGGGGCAATCT
>JBOHZI010000230.1:0-4221 GCA_050738295.1 Gammaproteobacteria bacterium | reverse complement strand
GCGGCGGCGCCTACAAGCCGCGTACCAGCCCCTACAGCTTTCAGGGCTACGGGCCGGAAGCATTGGAATTTCTGGCCGCGGCGGGTAAACGTCACGAACTGCCGGTCGTTACCGAGATTCTCGACGCCGCCGATCTGCCCTTGTTCGAAGAGAGGGTGGGTGCGCTTCAGATCGGTGCGCGCAACATGCAGAACTATACGTTGCTCCGTGCGGCCGGCAAGAGCGGGCTGCCGGTGGTGCTCAAGCGCGGTTTGGCGGCCACGGTCGAGGAATTGCTGCTCGCGGCGGAATACATCCTCAACGAAGGCAATGGCGATGTGATTCTCTGCGAGCGCGGCATCCGTACCTTCGAGACGTCCACCCGCAATACGCTGGATTTGAACAGTGTCGCCTGGCTCAAGCGGCATACACACCTGCCGGTGCTGGTCGATCCTTCGCATGGCACGGGGCTGGCCGAGCTGGTCGCACCACTCGCCAAGGCGGCTGTGGCTGTCGGTGCCGACGGGCTGCTGATCGAGGTGCATCCGGCACCGGCCGAGGCGCTGTCCGACGGTCGTCAGTCGCTTTCGCCGCCGGCCTTCGCGCAATTGATGCGGGAACTCAAGCCGTTTGTCGAAGCTGCAGGACGCCGACTGTGAACACATTCAGCATCGCTCGGACTTGGTGGTGGCGTGGCAAGCCAATGGCCGCGGGTTTGACGGTGCCTGATTGACGCGAAAGCGCATAAGGAAACTTTTGAAGACCCGCCCCGGCGGGTCTTTTTTTGGGCAAATGCAAGCAGCAAGGAGAACGCAGATGAATAACGTAACGAACGACAGCCCGGAGGTGTTCCGGTGATGGCGGCGGCACAGCCGCGCACGGACGCGACGACGGATCGGCTTCAGGTGCTGGTGCGCCGTCTCGAAGGCGCGCCCGATCCACTCGCCGTGTTCGCCGGTGCGGCCGGCAACGAGGCGCCGGGTGCTCTGTTCGAAACCGCCGATGCGGGGGCGCAGGAAAGCGCGCAGAGCCTGCTCTTTCTCGATCCCTGGTTGAGTGTTCGGGTGCATGGCGGAGCCGTGCGGGTTGAAGTGCATGACGAGGCAGCGGCGCCGATTGCCCGCCGTCTCGAGAACTGCATTGCCAGCCGCGAGTTGGCCTACGCGCAGAGCCGCGGCGGTGCGCAGGAGGAGAACGAACGTCTGCTCGCCGACTCGGTACTCGATGTGTTGCGCGAACTGGTGTTCGATCTGCCGCTCGCCAACCGCGAGACTGCGTCGCAGATTTTCGCCTATGGCTGTTTCGCCTACGATCTGATCGATGCCTTCGAGTCTCTGCCTGAGCCACGGCAGGATTCCACGGGCTATCCCGACTACAGTTTTCATCTCGCGAGCAGTGTGATCCGCATCGACCATCTCCACGCGTCCACCACACTGACCACGCTGGCGCCCGAAGGCGACGAGGTCGCGGCCCGACGCCGCCTCGCCGAGCTGGCGCGCACCTGTCAGCGCGGCACTCGCTACGAGCGCACCGAAGCGGCGCCGGTCGCCGCCCGGGTAACGCAGTCGGACGCCGACTATGCTGCGGTCGTGGAGCGGGTCAAGCAGCACATCGTCGCGGGCGATGTGTACCAGATCGTGCCCTCGCGCGCCTGGGAGGCGCCGTGCCCCGATCCGCTGGCCGCTTATGCTCGACTGCGCGTCGCCAATCCCAGTCCCTACATGTTCCTGCTCAGGGATCCCGAGTACACGCTGTTCGGTGCATCGCCCGAGAGTGCGCTCAAGGTGGATGCGGCGAGCCGCCGGGTGGAAGTGCACCCGATCGCGGGTACGCGCGGACGCGGACGCACTGCCGAGGGCACGTTCGATGCCGAGCGCGACACGCGTCTCGAGCTCGAGTTACGCCTCTCGGAAAAGGAAGTGGCCGAGCATGTGATGCTGGTCGATCTGGCGCGCAACGACATCGCCCGTGTTGCGGTACCCGGTTCGCGACGAGTGAGCGAGTTGATGCATGTGGAGCGCTACTCGCACGTCATGCACCTGGTCTCGCGCGTGGATGGCGAGCTTGCACCCGGCCTCGATGCGCTGCACGCCTATCGCGCAACTCTGAACATGGGCACGTTGACCGGCGCGCCCAAATTGCGCGCGGCAGAACTCCTGCGCGACTACGAGGCGGATCGGCGTGGCCCCTATGGCGGTGCGGTCGGTTATCTGTGCGGCAACGGCGACCTGGACACGGCGATCGTGATCCGTTCGGCCCTGGTACAAAACGGCGTAGCACGCGTGCAGGCCGGTGCCGGCGTGGTGGCCGACTCCGATCCACTGGCGGAGGCGGAGGAAACGCGGCGCAAGGCGCAGTCCGTGCTGCGCGCATTGGGCGCCGACGAGGCACACGATCATGAATAAATCCATCTCCGTTCTGTTTCTCGATAACTTCGATTCCTTCAGCTACAACTTGGTGGACGAGTTCCGGCGTCTGGGCGCGACGGTTGAAGTGTGGCGCAACGATACGGCGCTGGAATCGCTGAGTGAACGTCTTGACCATAACGATCTGCTTGTAGCCTCGCCTGGACCGGGACGCCCCGAGGATGCGGGCGTGCTGGTTCCCCTGCTGCGCGAAGCGACCGGTCGTTTGCCCGTCTTCGGCGTGTGCCTCGGAATGCAGGCGCTAGCTGTGACCTTCGGTGGCGAAGTACGTCGCGCGCCGCATCTCGTGCACGGCAAGGCGGGCACCGTGCAGCATGGTGGCGAGGGCGTCTTCGCAGGCTTGGCACAGCCCTTCGTGGCCGGGCGCTACCATTCGCTCGCCGTTGCCCGCGTACCCGAGGGCTTTGACGTGTCCGCCTGGGTCGAGGAGGACGACCGGCGCGTACCGATGGCCATCGAGGACACACGGCGACGTCTGCTCGGCGTGCAATTCCACCCCGAATCGGTGCTCAGCCGCGACGGTTCCCGGCTCATCGGGCGAGTGCTGGATTGGGCACAAGCATGAGCGTGTTAATGGTCTTCTTGTGCCGGCCAGGGATGGCCGGCTCCGGACTTGCGCCGTCGGGCGCGCCGAGAAGCGCAGCACGCAACGGGGAAAAGGGCGGAGTGTTTGAGGCCGGAGCGATAGTTCGCGCAGGCCGAGTTGCCGCCCGGCCCGTTGCGGGCGAGCATCGCAGGGTAGGCGCAGGGCAGGGATGCCCTGCGGCCGCGAACGCTCGGCGCAATGCTTTTGGTTACTTTTGGCAAAACAAAAGTGACCCAGCCCGGAGGGCATGCAAAGCGTCTAGGGCAACTCATGTCAGCGGATTGGTGGAGGTGTTGGCATGGAAGTAAATGTGAATGCCACGCTGGAGCGTCTGTATCGGCGTGAGGATTTGGCACCCACGGAACTGGAGCAGTTGTTCGGTCGCCTGATCGCTGGCGAGCTTGATCCGTTGTGTCTGGCGGCGCTGCTGGTGGCGCTCAAGATCAAGGGCGAGCGCGGTGCGGAAATCGCTGCCGCGACCCGTGCTCTGCGTGCTGGCGCCCGGTCTTTCCCGCGGCCCGATTATTTCTTCGCTGACCCGTGCGGTACCGGTGGCGATGGACTGGGCACCCTCAACGTATCGAGCGGAGTGGCTTTTTGTGCTGCAGCTTGCGGATTGCCGATTGCCAAGCACGGCAACCGCTCGGTGTCTTCGCGCTCCGGTTCGGCGGATGTGCTGGAGGCGTTGGGCGTGAACGTGCGCGCCGATGCGGCGATGGCCCGGCGGTGTCTCGATGAGGCGTGCGTCGCTTTTCTGTTCGCGCCGGATTACCATCCCGGCATCGCGCATGCCATGCCGGTGCGTCGCGCGCTGGCGACGCGCACGCTGTTCAATGTGCTCGGTCCGCTGGTCAACCCGGCGCGGCCGCCGTGTCAGCTCGCGGGCGTTTATGCGCCGGAGTTGGTGCGTCCGGTTGCCGATGCTTTGGCCGAGCTGGGCGTCGAACGGGCGCTGGTGGTGCATGGTGACGGGCTCGACGAGGTGGCCCTGCACGGGCCGACGCAGGCGGCACGGGTTATCGGTGGCGAAGTCGAGGAAATTTTCCTCACTCCAGAGCAGGCCGGGCTTGGCTATCGTCCGCTGAGCGATCTGGCTGGAGGCGAAGCCAAGGATAACGCCCGTATTCTGGCCGATACGCTGGCCGGACGTCGTTCCGGGGCCTATGCCGAAGCCGTCGCGCTCAATACCGGGGCGCTCTTGTGGATCGCCGGCCGCGCCGATACGCTGGC
>JBOHZI010000229.1:0-4225 GCA_050738295.1 Gammaproteobacteria bacterium | reverse complement strand
AGATGGAGCTGTGGACCGTCAGTGATGGCAACGGCTTTCAGATCCTGCGCTTCGAGGACAATTTCAAAGCGCGACACAAGGATCTGTTCATGACGCAGGCGAGTAAATAAATCGGCAGACAGCAAGCCGGGCCAGCGTAATCTGAGATCAAGGCAACGGACCCGCTTCGGCGGGTCCTCTCATTTCCGCGTCCACTGCTTCGTCGACATGTCTTTCGAGCGCTTCTTCCAGAGCGCTATCTTCACTCTCTCGCTTCGTGTGCGCGAAGTAGAAGAGACGGCACTCTTGGGCATCCTGCCCGCCTGACTGCCTCTTGGGGCAGAGCAGTGTATTCTTACAAAACAACGATCGATATATTGAGAGTACGACAATGGCTGCTACCGCCACCCTTTCCGGCAAGTTCCAGATTTCCATTCCCAAGGTTGTGCGCGAAGAGCAGCAGTGGGAAGCCGGGCAGAAATTCGTGTTCATTCCCAAGGGCAAAGGTGTGCCGGTGATGCCGGTTCCTGAACCGGATCAGTTGGCCGGCATCGCCAAGGGTGCGCGCCAGGACGACTACCGCGACCGCAAGGATCGCTATTGATGGCGGTGCCGCTGCGTGCAGTCCCGCATCTGCCAACCGAAGGATAGGGGGTTCCATGAAACGCATTTTCTGCTTGCTGCTTGTCGCCACCCTGCCGTTCGGCAACGTCCTCGCGGCCGCGCCGAAGTCGAAGAACGCCAAAGTGACCCTCGTCTATCAGCACGAGTTGCCGAACGTTCCCGGCAAGAGCATCAAGGGCGTGCTCGTCGAATACGGTCCGGGCGGCTATTCGCCTGGTCACATGCATCCCAAATCCGCCTTCATTTACGCGACTGTGCTGGAGGGGGCGATCCGCAGTCAGGTCAACGACAGACCGGTGACGATCTACAAGGCCGGACAGAGCTTCTCCGAGCTGCCCGGCGACCGCCACTGCGTCAGCGCCAATGCCAGCGAGACGAAGCCCGCCAAGCTCCTCGCGGTGTTCGTGGTGGACACGAACGAGACAGAACTGACGATGCCATTTGGAAAATCGGCCAGTCAATGCCGATCTCATTGATCATCGAGTGAGAATAAACGCGTTGAAGCATCCCATCTGAGCCGCTGCCGGCTGCCGACCCTTAACCGGGCCGGCGCACGACTCTAACCTTCCCGCTGTTTCCGCCCCGCAGAAGAATTGATCGCTGCCCTACAACCTGTAGATGGCGGCGGCCGTATCGTGCAACAGCCGGCGTTTATCGGAAACGCTGAATTCCTCGATCACTTCGAAATAAGCATCGTAGAGGTGCTGAAAACTGCAGGCGAGCTTGCAGATTGGCATGTGGCTGGCAAACATGCAGCGGTCGGGGCCGAAGATATCGATCGTCTGCAGTATCCACGGGCGGACTTCGGGCACGGTCCAGTGGATGCCGAAGATGCTTTCCATCCCGAAGATCTTGACCGCGACATTCGGACAGCGGCCGACGGTTGCGAGCGTGCGTTTCCAGGCCGTTTGTCCATCGTCGGTGAGATCGATCGGCCAACCCATCAGCGGCAGCACGAACTGGATGTCGGGGAAAGCGTTGGCTGCGGAGGCAAGTTCGGACAGTTGAGACGAGAATATCTCGATCTCGCAGATCAGATTGCGCGGACGCAGGGACGCCAATCCGCGCCGCCACGCGTCATCCGACAGGAGGTCAGGGCGTGCGGCGTAGCGAAGCAGCGGATTTGTTGGATGCCAGCCCAGATGCTGGCGGACGCATCGAACGTGCGGCATCGTCTGGTAGAGATCGAGTGTACGGTGCAAGTCCGGACTCAGAAAGTCGATCAGCGCGATCATGCCATTGGGCAGATCCGCGCTCCGCGCCAATTGCTCTGCCCATCGGACTTCACCAGGTGGATCGTTCGAAATGAATTCCGCCCAAACCGTTCTGACAACATTCAACGTACCCGCGTCCCGCCGGTAGTCATCGGGAAGGTACACTCTCGGCAACGCGCTGTAGTCGCCGACCACCGCCTCGAAGCCGGCGCTGCGCTGTGTAAACACCGGGTACTGCAGGCGGCGCGCGTCGACGAAATGTTGGTGGCAGTCAATGATCGGAAGGTCACTGTTGTCCATGTCTTCTCCGGGGACATTCGACGCGCGCCGTGAGTCGAGCGGCAGGTGGCACTTATCGGCTCGCGGGCATGAGAGTTTCGCACGGGCTGGCGCACGCCGCTTACTTTGCCACTGTTTTCGCGTTCGCAGAAGAACTGATGGCTGCGATCATCCAACGAAAGGGTTAAAAAGCATTTCGACTGGCCCGCATGATTCACATTGCATTGTCATAGCAGAAATGTTGTTCAATAGGCGAAGAAGAGTGCGCGGGAATATTGGTCTTCAGTTTTCGCGGGTTGAAAAGACATGAGCGCAGCGTGACGGATTTCGTCTAACATTGTGACAACACACTGCACATCGGACCGGACGGCGTGATCTTGGAAAACATGACAGAACCTGCACAGTACGGCAGACGCTCGATCGCCAGGAGAAAGCACCGGTGATCAAAATCGCAGTGGTCTACATCGCCGCCGCGTTCTTCGAAATCGCCGGCTGCTTCGGTTTCTGGATTTGGATTCGCGACGGCAGGCCAGTCTGGTGGATTGTGCCGGGTATCGGTTCGCTGATGCTTTTTGCGTGGCTGTTAACCCATGTCGATACCGCGGCCGCCGGGCGCGCCTATGCTGCCTACGGCGGCGTCTATATCGTTGCTTCGCTGTTGTGGCTGTGGGTCGTCGAAGATGTTCGGCCGGACCGCTGGGACATACTCGGCGCACTGATCTGTCTGGTGGGCGTCGCGGTCATCGTGTTCGGGCCGCGCACAGCCGCGTAGCCGACGACTCCGATCCTGCCTCATTCCGGCGGATGTTGCCCCTCTCGCGGTTTCGTCGGCGGTCAAATGGCCTCTGCGGCGGCCGCGCAGCTGACAATGATAAGGTCAATAGATCATGAGCCTCTAATACTTTGTCTGAGAGCCGAGCGCGTCGCTCTTGGCCCTCAAGGTACATGCATCGTCTTCCGTAATCGCTACGCGACCTCTTCGGGGAAATGTAAGTGTCAGGCCTTACATTTCACATCTGGCATCGAGATACGGCTATGAAAAAGGCAAGGTCTGACCCCCAAGAGCGCTACGGATCAACCGAACTGGAAGGGCTCGGCCGGCAATGATCCGCCGATCACACCGTTCAGTGTGGTCCAGTGGATCATTTCGTCGGCCGAAATCTGAGCGAAAAGTTGGGATAGACCGGAATCCCGGATGCTCGATATCCGGCTGATATAACCGCTAGCGGCACCGCGTTCGAGCGTTGTCGCCAGAGAGAGAATGTCGGCCTGCGACTTCAGCGCGCCGAGTTTCAGCTCAGAGACATAGTCGTCATCGCTCTTCGGCGCGACCGGCGTCACGCCGATGTCGCTGATGAGTTTCGCCAACGCGTCGCGATGACCTTCGTGATGGCTTTTGAACAGCAGGGCGACTTTCAAGGTGTCAGGGACAAGAAGACCGCTGCCGCCCGCGATGCGATACGCCGCGATCCCGGCATGCTCACCGGCGAGCGCACTCTGGATGACCTCAACATCCTGCGAAATGTCGTGTGTTTTTCCCGTGATGCCCATAACAATCTCCTTTTTTGGAAGGGCCGGTGCGGTCTTCCGCACCGGCCCCCCCATCCATCTTAAGTTCAGAATAAGCATCAAAGCCGTGCAGCGTTTCAGGACCGAGCATCCACGCCAGTATGAGCAGGAGTTGCCGTGGACTCGCCAGCGGTCTCCCGCTTGGGAAAGGCCCAGTTGGGACGAGGGAAGTGACAGGTGTAGCCGTTCGGATAGCGCTCCAGATAGTCCTGGTGCTCCGGCTCGGCTTCCCAGAAATCGCCGACAGGTGTCACCTCGGTGACGACCTTGCCCGGCCACAGGCCCGACGCGTTCACGTCGGCGATCGTCTCTTCCGCCATTTTTCTCTGTTCGTCATTCGTATAGAAGATCGCCGAACGGTAGCTTGTACCTACATCGTTGCCCTGACGGCCCCGTGTCGTGGGATCGTGGATTTGGAAGAAATACTCCAGGATACGTCGGTAACTCGTCTGCGTTGTATCGAAGACGATTTCAATCCCCTCCGCATGAGTGCCATGGTTGCGGTAGGTCGCGTTCGGAGTGTCGCCGCCCGTATAGCCGACGCGAGTCGAGACAACGCC
>JBOHZI010000228.1:0-4251 GCA_050738295.1 Gammaproteobacteria bacterium | reverse complement strand
TGGTTGATGTGCGGCGGGCGTACCTCGAGTTCCATGCGCTTGCACTCATCGATCAGATTCACGATCTTGTCCGTGTGATCCATGTCCGCCGAGAGCACGGCCGCCATGAAAGCCGCGGGATAATGCGTCTTCAGCCAGGCCGTCTGATAGCCCAAGAGCGCGTAAGCCGCCGAATGCGATTTGTTAAAACCATAGCCGGCGAATTTCTCCATCAGATCGAAGATATGAGTCGCCGTCTTTTCCTCGACGTCCCGCTCGACTGCACCCTGCGTGAAAATCTCGCGCTGTCGGGCCATTTCCTCCGGCTTTTTCTTGCCCATGGCGCGACGCAGCAGATCGGCTCCGCCCAGCGTGTAACCGGCGAGCACTTGGGCGATCTGCATCACCTGTTCCTGATAAAGGATCACGCCGTAGGTGGGTTTGAGAATCGTTTCGAGTTGCGGGTGAAGATAAACCACTTGCTGCTTGCCGTCTTTGTTGGCAATAAAATCGTCTACCATGTGCAGCGGACCAGGACGAAACAGCGCATTGATCGCGATGATTTCCTCGAAACTGTCCGGCTTGATGCGCCCGATCAATTCCTTCATGCCGCGTGATTCGAGCTGGAAGACAGCGGTGGTCTCGGCCCGCCTGAGCAGTTCGAAGGTTGGCGCGTCGTCCAGCGGCAGGTCGCGGATCACCAACGGCGACTCGCCGTCCGCCCGCCCTGCGTTGATCAGCTTCACCGCTCTGTCGATGATCGTCAGTGTGCGCAAGCCCAGGAAATCAAACTTGACCAGCCCGACGGCCTCGACATCATCCTTGTCGAGTTGAGTAACGGGGCTGGCGCCGTTGGCTTCTGCGTAGAGCGGCGTGAAATCGGTAAGTGGCGTCGGCGCGATCACCACCCCGCCCGCATGTTTGCCCGCATTGCGCGCCAGACCTTCCAGTTTTTGCGCGAGGTCGATGAGGCTGTGTGCATCCTCGTCGGAATCATAAGCCTGCTTGAGTTCGGTGGAATCCTCGAGTGCCTTGTCGAGCGTCATGCCGATTTCGAACGGCACCATCTTGGCGATCCGATCCACGTAGCCATACGGGTGACCCAGCACACGGCCCACATCGCGCACCACAGCGCGCGCCGCCATACTGCCGTAGGTAATGATCTGCGAGACGTGGTCGCGACCATAGCGTTCGGCCACGTAATCGATCACCCGGTCGCGGCCTTCCATGCAGAAGTCCACATCGAAATCCGGCATGGAGACACGTTCGGGATTCAGGAAACGCTCGAACAACAAATCATAGGCCAGCGGGTCCAGATCGGTGATGCCGAGGGCATACGCGACGAGGGAACCCGCGCCCGAACCACGGCCTGGCCCCACCGGCACATCGTGTTCACGCGACCAGGCAATGAAGTCGGCAACGATCAGAAAATACCCGGAAAAGCCCATCTTTCCGATCACGTCGAGCTCTTCACGTAAACGCTCGCGGTACACCTCAATTGCAGCCACCGGCTTGAAGCCCGGCGCTTGCAAGTGTCGTACCAGCCCCTGTTCGGCCTGTTCGACCAGAAACACTTTCTCGTCACGCCCATCGGCTGCCGGAAAGGCGGGTAGCACGGAATGTCCGAACTCCATTTCCAGCGTCGCACGTTCGGCAATGGCGACGCTCGCCGCGAGTGCCTCCGGCACATCGGAGAACAATTCATTCATATCCTCTGCGCTTTTCAGGTACTGCTCGCGGCTGAACAGACGCGGCCGTGCGGCATCGGTCAACCGGTAACCCTGATGAATAGCCACCCGCGCTTCATGCGCCTCGTAATCTTCGGGGCCGAGAAAACACACATCGTTGGTCGCCACCACCGGCGTACCGGTCTCCACCGCCAGCTCCAGCACGGCCTGATTAAACGTTTCCTCGTCCCGGGACTGGCCCGTGCGTGTCAACTCCAGGTACAGGCCATGCGGGAACAACGCCACCAGCCGATCCAGGCACTCGTGTGCGCGCTTTTGGTCACCGACGAACAACGCGTGACCCAGCGGGCTCTTGCGCCCTGCCAATGCGATCAGTCGCGGGCTTTCACAGCGCAGCCACTCGGCCTGCACCCGCGGTTGCCCCGCGTGCTGACCTTCGATGAAACTGCGGGTGATCGCTTCGCTCAACTGACGGTAACCTTCGCGTCCGCAAGCGAAGGCGCAGACTTTTCCCGCCTCCGTCTCGCCGTCGAGCACCAGATTGAGATCGACGCCGATGACGGGCTTGATGCCTCGGGCTTCGGCCGCGCGGTAAAACTTGACCAGGGCGAACAGGTTGCCGGCATCGGCCAGCCCCACCGCGGGCATGCCCAACTCTGCCAGCCGGTCCATGAGTCGTGGAATGCGCACAATGCTGTCGCCGAGCGAATACTCGGTATGCACACGCAAATGGACGAAAGGCGTACTCAAGATGCCGCCTCGCAGTCTCGCACCGGGGCGAAGCTGCGCCGGTGTTCGCGACACGGCCCATGTGCTTCAAGCGCTGCCTTGTGCGCCGCCGTGGGGTAGCCCTTGTGGCGAGCGAAGCCATATTGTGGGTACTCGGCATCGAGCACGCACATATACGCATCGCGATCCACCTTGGCCAGAATCGAGGCCGCACTGATCGGCGCTTCGCTCGCATCGCCCCGAATTACGGCACGGCAGTCGATGTCGCACTCAGGCGTGAAACAGCCGTCAATCAAAGCCAGATCGGGAGTTTCGCTCAATCCGGCCAGTGCTCGCGCCATTGCCAGCAGGCTGGCCCGATGGATGCCGAGTTCGTCTATTTCACCGGCCGTAACGCTGGCCACTGCCCAGCTCAAAGCTTGCGCACGAATTTCGACCGCCAGATGTTCACGCCGTACCGCACTCAAACGCTTGGAGTCAGCCACAGCCAAGCCGTGACAATCGGGAAGGACAACGGCCGCGGCATAGACCGGACCCGCCAACGGGCCACGCCCCGCCTCATCCACGCCGGCCACTCGCATTTCACGCCTCCCAGGAGTCTGTCGGACTTGAGATGATTCTACTGCGCGGGCGGGACAGCGGCATAAATGCTTCCAATTTTTCGTTACGTAGAACCACTATGTGCCTCAAAATCGGAAGCATTTCTGCTCGCCATCCCACCACGCTCGCTACGAACCCCCAAGTCCGACAGGCTCCTCGTCGTCGCGTTCCATCCATTCCACAATCAGATCCGCCGCGTGCCGGGCTGATCGGTGGCCCAGCGTCTCGCGTACTTCGGCAAACGCCGCGAGCTGAGCCTCTCGCGCCTTGGCTCCATCGAGCAAAGGCGCCAGGCTCCCCGTAATTTTATCAATGCTCGCCTCACTCTGCGCGAGTTCGGGAACAATTTCACGGCCGAGGATAAGGTTGGGCAAAGCGAAATACGGCGTGCGCAACAATCCGGCACGCAACAGCAACCAGGCACTGAGCGGCGCCATGCGATACGCCACTACCATGGGGCGATCCAAAAGCAGAGTTTCGAGCGTCGCCGTACCGGACGCCACCAGTACCGCATCGGCAGCCGCGACGACTTCGTGAGCACGCCCATCAATCAACCGAAGCGTCAAATCAGGATACGCGCTGCACGCGGCTTCGACTACGGAACGCAACTCGGGCCGCGCGACCGGAATCACCACTTGCAAGTCCGCTCGCGTACGGCTCAGTTCATTGGCTGCGCCCAGAAACGAGGGTAGAAGACGCGTCAGTTCGCTGCCGCGCGAACCCGGCAAAACAGCCAGTACCCGACCCGCGGCCTCCAGACCCAATGCCTCGCGCGCGACGGCTGCCGGGCGCGGACTCAGCTCATCGGCCAGCGGGTGGCCCACAAACTCGGCCCGTACATCGACCGTGCGGTAGCACGCAGGCTCGAACGGCAACAGGCATAGCACCAGCTCGACCGCCCGCGCTACGGTGCGGATGCGACGCGGTCGCCACGCCCAGACCGAGGGACTCACGTAGTGTACTGTGCGTAGCCCCGCCTCGCGGCAGCGACGTTCCAGCCCCAGCATGAAATCGGGTGCATCGATGCCGATCACGATCGCGGGCCGTTCGTGAACCAGATCGGAAATCAAACGGCGGCGCAGCTTGAGCAGACGCGGCAAATGAGTCAGAATTTCCACCAGCCCTATCATCGACATGGCGTTGAAATCGGCTAAGCTACGGCAACCGGCTTTTTGCATGGTCGGCCCGGGCATGCCGACAAAACGCGCCTGCGGCAGACGTTCCCGTATAGCCCGCATCAGGCTCACTCCCAGAC
>JBOHZI010000227.1:0-4290 GCA_050738295.1 Gammaproteobacteria bacterium | reverse complement strand
CGAAGGCAGGAACCCAGTCAGATCATCCGTGCGAAGCAGCCAAGATCAATAGGTCACGAGTGCTCCGCACAGTTTATTGGACTGGATACCAGCCTCCGCTGGTATGACGGAATCTGAGGCCTGATTAATCAACCTTGTTCAGCACACGCCCGACCTGCTCAGCGGTAAAGCCGCGCGACTGCAAAAAACGCGCCTGCCGGGCGCGTTCTGCATAATCCCGCGGCAACGCCACACCGAAGCGCTTGCGACGCACATTGGCCGCATTCGCGGCCCAGCTTCCCGCTCGCTCCATGAGCGTGGTTTCGACCAGCGTCTCATCCACGCCGCGGCTGCGCAACTCGTCACGGATTTTAACCGGTCCGCTGCCACGGCGCGCACGGCTGGCGACAAACTCTCCAACAAAACGGGTATCGGACAGGAGATTTTCAGCCGCGAGTGCGGCAACGACGGTGGTGACCGCCTCACGCTGATAGCCGCGTGAGGTCAGTTTCGAGGTGATTTCCTGGACGGAGTGTTCACGGCGTACCAGCAGGCGCAGCGCCACGGCGCGAATCCGCGCCGGGTCGCTGGCATCCTCGCCTTCAGGCTTCTTCGGCTTCGACAGGCTCACTGACCGGCGCCGCCTTCACCTTCTTCGGCAGGAGTTTCTCGCGGATGCCGGCCTCGATCTCGGCGGCAACCTCGGGGTTCTGGAGCAGATATTCGCGTGCCTGTTCCTTGCCCTGGGCAATCTTCTTGCCCTGGTAGCTGTACCAGGCGCCGGCCTTGTCCACCAGACCCTGCGCCACACCCAACTCGATGACTTCACCGGCGCGCGAGATGCCCTGGCCATACAGGATCTCGAACTCGGCCTGTCTGAACGGCGGCGCGACCTTGTTCTTCACCACTTTTACACGAGTCTCGTTGCCGATGACCTCGTCGCCTTTCTTGATGGAGCCGGTACGGCGGATATCGAGCCGGACCGAGGCATAGAACTTGAGCGCATTGCCGCCGGTGGTGGTTTCGGGGTTGCCGAACATCACGCCGATCTTCATGCGGATCTGGTTAATGAAAATCACCAGCGTATTGGAACGCTTGATGTTGGCAGTGAGCTTGCGCAATGCCTGCGACATGAGCCGGGCATGCAGACCCATGTGCGAATCGCCCATCTCGCCTTCGATCTCGGCCTTGGGCGTGAGCGCCGCCACCGAATCCACCACCACCACGTCCACCGCCGCCGAGCGCACCAGCATGTCGGCAATTTCCAGGGCCTGTTCGCCAGTGTCCGGCTGTGAGATCAGCAGATCATCCACGTTCACGCCGAGCTTGCCGGCATAAGTCGGATCGAGTGCGTGCTCGGCGTCCACGAACGCCGCCGTCCCGCCGATCTTCTGGATCTCGGCGATCACCTGCAGGGTCAGGGTGGTCTTGCCGGACGATTCCGGTCCGTAGATCTCGACCACCCGGCCGCGCGGCAGCCCGCCGACGCCCAAGGCGATATCAAGGCCCAGAGACCCGGTGGATACCACGTCCACGTCCCGGGAGGCGGCATGATCGCCAAGACGCATCACCGAACCCTTCCCGAACTGCTTCTCGATCTGGCTCAATGCGGCAGCCAGGGCCTTCTTTCTGTTGTCGTCCATGGGACACCCTTCGCGTATGTAGTTAGTGATAAAGAGTATAACTGGTTAAAAACACAGTAGTCGCATTATTCCATAGATTCTGCTCGGCGTGGAGTCAGCGGCCACTTCTGGAGTATTAAATAGTCGCTACCCTCCGGATGTGTCACGGAACGGACCAGGACGAAGGCCGTGGCCGGCCACTGAACCGGGGTCACCGGGCCAAACTCGCCCGGTTTGCCGACCTTGCGGGCCAGGGTTACGTGCGGCATGAAGGGCTTGATGTCCAGTTTCAGCCCACTGGCCTGCAATCCCGATATCAGTTCCCTAGCCAGGCGCTGGGCCGCTTCGGGCACCCGGCTGGCGCCCAGCCAGACCACTCGCGGCTTAGGCCAGAAGCCCAGCCGATCCAGGGTCAGGTCGAACGCCTCGCTCCGGATACCGCCGGCCACTTCGCGGGCGATCGCCGCATCGGCGGGCACCAGACTGCCCAGAAAAGCCAGGGTGATATGAAAGTTCTCGGCCGGGACCGGTTTCCCACCGCTGATTTTGGCCGCCTGCCGGGTCGCCTTATAGATGGTATGGCGCAGCGCTGCATCCGGCCACAAGGCAAAAAACAGACGCTCGGTCTCAGTCGAGCCCATCCACCAGCCCCTGCAGGGCTGTCAGCACCGCAGCCCGCCGCACCGCCTCCCGGTCACCGCCAAAATGGCAGCACTTCACGCTGACACTGCGATTCGGCCAGGCCCAGGCGATCCAGACCAGACCTACGGGTTTGTCAGCACTGCCACCCGCCGGCCCGGCGATGCCACTCACTGCAACCGCCACCTGCGCCTGACTGTGACGCAGCGCGCCGGCCGCCATCTCGCGTACCGTTTGCTCGGAGACTGCACCGTGCAGGCTGAGGGTTTCCGCACTCACACCCAGAGATTCCTGTTTTGCAGCATTGCTGTAGGTGACGAAACCGCGCTCGAACCACTCGGAACTGCCAGCGATGTCGGTCAGACACTTGGCGATCCAGCCACCGGTACAGGATTCCGCGGTCGCGAGTTTGAGTTCGCGCGCCAGCAGACGCTGCGCGAGCTTTACCGCCAGTACCGCCAGTACCGCCAGCGCGGCATCATCCGTGCCGGGGTTGGGATTTGTGGTGTCGGGCATCGCTACAGAGTAGCACTGCTTGCCATCGCCACTCACCATCACTAGCATCGCCCCCTCAGCCCGGGACGCCCATGAACGACACACCTGACCGCGACTTTTCCGACCACACTCCGGTGATGCGCCAGTATCTGCGCGTCAAGGCCGAACACCCGGACATCCTGGTGTTCTACCGCATGGGCGATTTCTATGAACTCTTTTACGACGACGCGCGCCGTGCCGCGCGCCTGCTCGATATCACGCTTACCGCGCGCGGCCAGTCCGCCGGCCAGCCCATACCGATGGCAGGCATTCCGTATCACGCGGCGGAAGGCTATCTCGCGCGCCTGGTGAAACTCGGCGAGTCGGTCGCGCTCTGCGAGCAGGTCGGCGATCCCGCTACTTCGAAAGGGCCGGTGGAACGCAAGGTGATGCGCATCATCACGCCGGGCACCGTCACTGACGAGGCCTTGCTGGAAGAACGGCGTGACAATCTGCTTGCCGCGGTGCACGGCAATTCCGAACGCTACGGCATCGCCGCGCTTGATCTCGGCAGTGGCCGGTTCACGGTTTTGGAAGTGAGCGGAGATGAAGCGCTCAGCTCGGAACTGGAACGTCTCAAACCGGCAGAACTGTTATTCAACGAAGAAAACAGTTTGCCGCGTGCCATTACCGAACGTGCCGGTGCCCGCCGCCGTCCGCCCTGGCATTTCGATACCGTCACTGCGATGCGCCTGCTCACCACGCAATTCAAGACCCATGATCTGGCCGGCTTCGGTTGCGAGAACCTGGGTGCGGCTATCGCCGCTGGCGGTGCGCTGCTGCAATACGTGCAGGAAACCCAACGCACCGCGTTACCGCATCTTACCGGCCTCATCACGGAACGCCGCGATGATGCATTGATTCTGGATGCGGCCACCCGCCGCAACCTCGAACTCGAAACCAATCTCGCCGGTCGTGCCGAATACACGCTGGCTGGCGTCATGGATCGCACCGTCACCTCCATGGGGGGACGCCTGCTGCGTCGCTGGTTGAACCGGCCGTTGCGCGATCATGCGTTAGTGCGCGAGCGCTATCACGCGATTGCCACACTGCAGGAAAACCGCCAATACGAAGCATTGCGCGAAACGCTGAACGGCATCGGCGATCTGGAACGGATTCTGGCGCGCGTCGCACTCAAATCGGCACGGCCGCGTGATCTTGCCCAATTGCGTTACGCACTCGGCGAATTGCCGGCGTTGCAAACGCAACTGAAATTGTTTGATTCGCCGCTCATCCGGAAACGGGCTGCCGATGTCGGCGAGCATCCCGACACACAGGCGCTGCTGAGTAAAGCGGTCATCGAAAATCCACCGGCATTGATCCGCGATGGCGGCGTGATCGCGGATGGTTACGATGCGGAACTCGATGAACTGCGCCGCATCAGTGAACACGCCGACCAATACCTGCTGGATCTCGAAGCACGCGAACGCGAGCGCAGCGGCATCGCGACCTTGCGTGTCAACTACAATCGCGTGCACGGCTATTACATCGAAGTCTCGCGCGCGCAGGCCGATAA
>JBOHZI010000226.1:0-4364 GCA_050738295.1 Gammaproteobacteria bacterium | reverse complement strand
GCCTTGCGCACAGCGGTAAGGATCGACTGCTGGACCACCGAATTGCCATTGCATTGTTGCATAACCGCACTCATTACCTGCCCGCTCGGCAATTGCGTGATCTTGACGGAGCAATCCAGTCCCTGCGGCGTATTGGGCGGACGTATCCAGGCGGCGGTTACGCGCTGTATGATGGCCGCGACCCAATTGCCGCGGTCCTTTTTCATCTGTTGCTCCTGCTCAGCCTGCATCTGCGCATCTAACTGGGATTTGCGCGCCGCCTCGGCCGCAGCCTGAGCCTTGGCTTTTGCCTCTGCCTCCGCTTTGGCCTGGGCCTCAGCTTTCGCTTTGGCCTCTGCCTTGGCTTTTGCTTCTGCCTCCGCCTTGGCCTCGGCTTTCGCTTTGGCCTCGGCCTCCGCCTTGGCTTCGGCTTCCGCCTTGGCTTGGGCCTCTGCTTTTGCTTTAGCCTGCGCCTGTGTCTTTTTCTCCTGCTCGGCCTGACTCTTGAGTTGCGCGAGCTCGCGCTGGGCTTTTTCGCGCGCCTTTTGCGCACTCTCGGCTTCGACTTTCAAGTGGCTGGCATGCGCCTCCTTGGCCTCCTGCGCCTTCTTGATGCTGGCCTCGGCTGCCTTGTAATCGGATTCCTTCACCACCACTGCCTGAATGGGCGTGTGCTCGTTACCCCGGCCCGGCGCATCCTTCGGATTCGCGCCGTGGAACATGGTGCCGAGCATAAGCAGCAGGCCGATCACGACATACAGCGCCACGGCCAGACTTAACGGCCAGGCGTACTTGCGCATCCATTCCAACGCCGCGCGAATCATGACCCGGACTTTTTAACCAACGGTTTGTCGGACGGTTTGGTAATCAGTCCTACATTTTTCGCGCCCGCCGATTGCAGCAACACCATGCCATGCACGACTTCACCGTAACTCGCTGCGTTGTCGGCCTTCACCATCACCAGCGTCTGCGGTGAACGCTGCAGAACAATCTGCGTCATCGCGATCACGGTGTTCGGGCTTACCGGCTCGTTGGGATGCTCGCCCACGTTCATGTAGAACCGGCCTGATTTATCCACCGTGAGTATGATGGGCTGATGCTGCTCCATATCCTTCTGCGACATCGGTTTGGCATTAGCCGACGGTAAATCAACCTTGACGCCACGAGTCAACAGCGGCGCCGTGATCATGAATATGATCAGCAGCACCAGCGTCACGTCGATATAGGGAACGACGTTGATCTGAGCCATCAGTCGTCGACGCTGCCTAGCCATCTTTCTTCTTGGTGACGGCGGATTGGTGGTGTTCGAGAACGTTGGTGAACTCGTCGGTGAAAGTCTCGATGCGTCCATCGAGCCGATCGACCTGATGCGCGAAGCGGTTGTAGGCAACCGTCGCGGGAATTGCCGCGAACAAGCCCATGGCTGTCGCGATCAGAGCCTCGGAGATACCCGGCGCAACCATCGCGAGCGTCGCCTGTTCGGCATGACCGAGACCCTGGAACGCCGCCATGATGCCCCACACCGTACCAAACAGACCGACATAGGGCGCGGTCGAACCCACGGTGGCCAGAAAATTCATGCTGGTTTCCAGTTGATCGAGTTCACGGGCACGCATCGCCGTCATCGCCCGGCGTGCGCTGACCAAGGCGCTGGCACCGGAGTGTCCGGCGCGCACCAGCCGTGCAAATTCCTTGAACCCGACGCGGAAGACACTGGCAAACGCGCCCGCTTCCTTCTTCACCTCCAGGCGCCGATAAAGCTCGGAGAGATCACCACCCGACCAGAATTCGGACTCGAACGCACGGGCCGCAGCTTCCGCGCGACGCAAGATGCCGGTTTTGCGAAAAATCGCGACCCATGAAACAAAAGAAGCAACCAGCAGTATTGCCAGCACAATCTGCACCACGATGCTGGCGCTTGCAATCATGTGATAAATCGAAAAGTTCGTAGTCATAGGCCTAGTTTTGCTGTCAGGAAATCGGGGATGGCACAGGCGCGAAACCGCGCCTGATCAACACATGCTACTTCGACCGTCGCGCTCGCCAGTGGTTCACCAGGGCTTCCCGCACGGGTAATAATCTGCTCGAAAGCGATGCGCGCACGACCGCAGCGTGTCGGCACCACACTAACCATCAACGCCTCGTTGAAGCGCGCCGGGCGCTGGTAACGCAGATCAACGTGCGTCACCGCGAACACAACGCCCTGCTCGGCGAGCAACGCATCCTGCTCCACCCCGGCGGCGCGCAACCATTCGGTGCGCGCACGCTCCAGATACTTCAGATACTGCGCATGATAAACCACACCACCCGCATCGGTGTCTTCGTAATACACCCGTACCGGCCACGTGAATGCAGGAGTTTCAGCCGTTGTCATCGCCGTTCTCCGTAAACAGATCCGGACCGGAGGCCGGCGGACTCAACCCCACGTGCTGCCAGGCTCGCGCCGTCGCCACGCGCCCGCGCGTCGTGCGTTTCAAAAAACCTTGCTGAATCAGAAACGGCTCAATCACGTCTTCGATGGTCCCGCGCTCCTCGCCAATCGCGGCCGCAAGGCTGTCCACGCCGACCGGACCACCGTCGAAGTGGCGCACGATGACTGAAAGCATGCGCCGGTCGAGCGCATCGAAGCCTTCGCGATCCACTTCCAGAAAATCAAGCGCGTCACGCGCCACCGTTTCGGTAATCAATCCATCGGCACGTACTTCGGCGTAATCGCGAACGCGGCGCAACAGCCGGTTGGCGATACGTGGTGTGCCACGTGCGCGCGCTGCCATTTCGCGCGCACCGCCCGCATCCAGCTTCACTCCGAGTATGCGTGCCGAACGCGTCGCGATCCGTTCCAGATCAGCCGCATTGTAAAAATCCAACCGCGAGACGATGCCGAAGCGGTCGCGCAACGGAGACGTAAGCGAACCTGCACGCGTGGTCGCGCCTACCAGAGTGAAAGGTGCGATCTCGAGCTTGATCGAGCGCGCCGCGGGACCTTCGCCGATCATGATGTCGAGCGCAAAATCCTCAAGCGCCGGATACAGCGCCTCTTCCACCACCGGACTCAGGCGATGAATTTCATCTATGAACAGTACGTCGCCACGTTCCAGGTTGGTGAGCAATGCCGCCAAATCTCCCGCCCGCTCCAGCACCGGGCCCGACGTCTGGTGCAGCGTGACACCCATTTCGTGCGCAACGATATGTGCCAGTGTCGTCTTGCCCAACCCCGGCGGTCCGAAGAACAGGCAGTGATCCAGCGCCTCACCGCGTCCGCGAGCAGCGTGCACGAAAATCTCCATCTGCTCGCGCACCTTGTCCTGACCGATGTACTCTTCCAGGCGCTGCGGACGCAGGCGCGGTTCGTCACGCACCTCCTCCGGTTCGGACTCCGCGTCGATCAGACGCTCGTTCATGAGGTTTTACCGAGAGATTTCTTGAGAGCCTCGCGCACCAGATCTTCGCTGCTGCGCCCAGTGGTACTCAGTTTGGAAAGTAGATTCGCAATTTCACGCGGCTTGTAGCCCAGCGCTTCAAGCGCCGCCTCGGCTTCACCCATCACGCCGCCGACCGCGCCGCCAGTCGCCAGCCCGTCGATCCGGTCGGCCATATCCAGAAGTAGGCGCTCAGCCGTTTTCTGGCCGATACCGGGCAAGCGTTTCAGGGTGGCGACATCACGTGTCGTCACGGCGTGGGCAAACTCCTCCACACTCAGACCGGAAAGAATAATCAGGGCGAGCTTGGCGCCGACACCGCTGGTGCGGATCAGGGCCCGGAACAGTTCGCGCTCGCGTTCGCTGGAAAAACCGTACAACTGCTGCGCATCGTCGCGCACCTGGAGATGCGTGAAAAGTTTGACTTCGCCCTCAGCCGGCAAGACCGCAAAGGTCGAAAGCGGCGCTTCCAGTTCGTAGCCGACCCCCGCCACTTCGAGCACCATCCGCGGCGGGCGGCGCAAAGTGACTTTACCGCGCAGTGTCCCGATCATGCCTGTGCCGCCAGTCTGCTCGCCAACACACCGGTATGTGCGTAACAAATTGCCACCGCGAGCGCATCACTGGCGTCCACCTCCAGCGGCCCGGTGATATGCAATAAATGGCGCACCATGTGGGCAACCTGCGTCTTGTCGGCCTTGCCCGAACCCACGACCGCCAACTTGATTGCACGCGGCGCATATTCGGCAAACTCGGCACGCTCGTCGAGCGCCGCCGCCACGGCCGCTCCGCGGGCCTGACCGAGCGCGATGGCGGTGGCCGGATTGACGTGCACGAAGGGACGCTCGGCCACCACCACGTCGGGCCGGGTGCGTTCGGCCACCGCGGCAATGCCTTCGAAAATCTTGCGAATACGTTTACCCCAATCGCCGCGCGGTACGCGCACGGTGCCGTACTCCACGGGAC